>NZ_JBTGGE020000071.1:0-6438 GCF_054331515.2 Streptococcus sp. 10F2
TATTTCGTAGTTGCTTCCTTACTTGATTTGGCATTCTATCCACCTCCTTTAGCCTAAGTATAGCAAAAAAAGGATTTCGAAAGCTCAATTTAGGAGCTTTCGAAATCCTTAACTTAATGACATTGCTAGATTGGCTGAGTTTTTTATGTTTAATCAATTTCTAATTTCGTTCAGTAAGATTTTTCATTAACAATCTTGCAACTGCCCGTGGTGACCATGGATTTTGTCCGGTGATTAATCGACCATCTTGAACAGCATAGGAACTGAAGAATCGTTTTTTTGAAAACTGAGCTCCGCGACTTTTCAGTTGTTCCTCTGTTGAAAAAGGTACCTTATCTTTCTTGCGGCTCAGTAATTCTTCAGTATCTGTAAAGCCTGTTACTTGTTTATTTTTTATGAGATAATGACCATTTTCGTCTTTGAGATTTAAAAGTCCCACAACTCCGTGGCAAACAGCTGTAACATATCCTCCAGCTTGATAGATGGATTGAGCTACTTCTTGAATTTCTTGATTTTCTGGAAAATCCCAGAGTACTCCATGCCCTCCTGTATAATAGATAGCATCATAATCTCGAGCATGAATCTCATTAGGGCTAAGACTATTAGCTAAAGCCCGCTCCACAAACTGAGGATTCTGGTACCACTTGTAATCTGTTACATCCATAAATTTCATCGAATAAGGATCTAGTGGGACATAGCCTCCTCTTGGGCTAACAAAGTCTGCTTCATAGCCATATTTTTGAATTTCATCATAAAAATGAGTTAATTCTCCTAGCCACAAGCCTGTAGGAATTTCATAGTTCTTATATTGACTAATATTAGTCAATACAATCAATATTTTCTGCTTCATAAATCCTCCGTCCTAAATAAAAAATAACCTTCATAGTCATAGGAATGATCAATTCCTTTCATATATAAAGTGACATTATCCACATCACTAGTTAGTGCGGCTTTTAAAATATACTTGATTTCAATATCTCGAATGGGACTTCGTTCCATGGCAAGAAGATAATCTTCTTTACCCACCTGAGACCAGTCTATGACTTGCCCCAATTGCTACTTCAAGATATGGTCTAGCCAAATCCGCATGGACCGTCCGTTTCCTTCACGAAAAGGGTGGGCGATATTCATCTCTACATATTTTTCAACAATCTAATCAAAGGTTACCTGTGGCATCTGATCAACACTGGCCAAACTTTGAGGGAGATAGAGGACTGGAGCAAATCGAATTCCTCCTTTACTGATATTAACCTCTCGAATACGGCCCGCAAAATCATAGATGTCTTGAAAGAGATAGTGATGAATAGCGGAAAGTGCCTCAAAAGTTCCGGGAATCATAGGTGAAAGTAGTCCATCGAAGAACAAGGATTTAGCCCACTTTTTGCTCATCTTTTCTTCGATGGCTGCTTCCTTTAGAATCGTTTCCATTTCCCACTTCCTCCACTTATACGACCTTTATTCAAGCTCAACCCAAAACACCTAGTCCTCTTCCTTAGCCACTGGATACTTCAGGGCATTTTTCTTGAGTTTGTCTTGGATGATGGTCTCAACATCTAAGCCTAGTTTATCTGTTAGTTGAAAGGTGTAAATCAGGATATCCGCGATTTCTTCTTGAACATTGATGGGATCAAAATCATCCTCTCCCCATTGATAATTTTCTAGTAGTTCTGCGGCTTCAATGATGATCGAAGTCGCTAGGTTACGCGGGCTGTGGGCTTCGCCCCAGCCACGTTCATTGCGAAATTTCAGGATATCTTGAAGAATGTTTTCAATCATAATGTCTCCTAAATCAATTCATTGAAATCCCAGACTTGATCGACCCAGCCTTGGTAAAAGTCTGGTTCGTGGCAGACCATAAGGATGCTGCCTTTGTAGGCTTGGAGGGCACGTTTGAGTTCGTCTTTGGCGTCCACATCTAGGTGGTTAGTCGGCTCGTCTAAGACTAGTACGTTGGTCTCGCGGTTCATAAGGAGGCAGAGGCGAACCTTGGCTTGCTCACCTCCACTGAGGACTTGGATTTGACTTTCAATATGTTTGGTTGTGAGTCCGCATCGGGCTAGGGCAGCGCGGACTTCAGCTTGGTTCATAGCTGGGAAGGCATCCCAAACAGCTTCTAGTGGCGTTTGGCGATTGCCTCCTGGTACTTCCTGCTCGAAGTAGCCTAATTCAATAAATTCCCCTTCTTCTACTTGGCCTCCCAAGGCTGGGATAATTCCTAAAAGGCTCTTAAGAAGGGTCGTTTTACCAATTCCATTAGCTCCGACAATGGCAATTTTCTGATTGCGTTCAAAGGTCAGATCCAACGGACCTGCTAGTTTACGGTCATAGCCGATTTCCAGCCCTTGCGCTTGGATAATAAACCGTCCAGGAGTCCGAGCGCTCTTGAAATCAAATTGTGGCTTTGGTTTTTCCGCTTGGAGTTCAATAATATCCATCTTATCCAGCTTTTTCTGACGACTCATCGCCATATTTCGAGTCGCTACCCGAGCCTTGTTGCGGTTAACAAAATCTTTTAAGTCCGCAATCTCTTTTTGTTGGCGTTCATAGGCTGCTTCCAACTGGGCCTTCTTCATGGCATAGACTTCCTGAAATTGCTCATAATTCCCGCTGTAGCGCACCAAATCTTGATTTTCAACATGATAAACCAAATTGATTACCTCGTTGAGGAAGGGAATATCATGGGAAATTAAAATAAAGGCATTTTCATAATTAAGAAGGTAACGTTTGAGCCAATCGATATGCTCGGCATCTAGGTAGTTGGTAGGTTCGTCTAAAAGAAGAATATCCGGCTTCTCTAGCAATAATTTAGCTAAGAGAACCTTGGTTCGTTGCCCGCCACTGAGTTCGGTCACATCAGACTCCATGCCAAAGTCAGCAACCCCTAAGGCACGCGCCACTTCATCAATCTTGGCATCCAAACTATAAAAATCCCGACTATCTAGGCGATCTTGCAACTCGCCAACTTCCTCCATCAGAGCATCGTAATCACTAGCTTCCGCCATTTCCATGTAAATTTCCTGAATACGAGCTTCCGTCTTAAAAAGGTCGTCAAAAGCTGTCCGCAATACATCCCGAACGGTCATTCCAGGTTCTAGCACTGCATGCTGATCCAGATAACCCGCCTTAACATACTTGGACCAAATTACTTGCCCTTCATCTGGCTGCAGTTGCCCCGTCACGATACTCATAAAGGTAGACTTTCCTTCGCCATTAGCTCCTACTAAGCCGATATGCTCACCTTTCAAGAGGCGAAAAGAAACATCTTCAAAAATCGTTCGATCACCGAACCCATGACTCAATCGTTTTACTTCTAAAATACTCATACAGTCCCCACTCTCCAAAAAAGGAGACCAGGACAACACACTTCCCTGGTCTCATTCCAGTCTTCCTAAACTAATTTTTTCAAAAAGGCTACTAAAACCTGTGCTGATCTCCGACCAGCTTCCACAATAAACTCATCAAAAGAAATCGCCGCATCTTGCTCAGCCGTATCACTCATGGCCCGAATAACCATAACAGGTAGGTTGATTGAATGAGCCGCTTGAGCAATAGCAGCTCCTTCCATTTCCACAGCCAAAACGTCTGGAAAGGCTGTCTTAATCATTTCCAAACGATCGGATGATGCCACAAAAGAATCACCTGTTGCAATCAATCCCATTTGATAAGTCTGTCCTTGTTCCTCTAAAACATCCTTGAAAACAGATTGGAAATAGTTGCTAGTTTCAAAATAAAGAGGTTGTTGGGCCATTTGACCATAGGCATAACCAAAGGCAGTCACATCTACATCATGATAGGCCAAGCGGTCTGCCACTACGATATCTCCTACAGCCAGACCTTTCGCCACAGCACCAGCAGAACCTGTATTAATGACGGCATCCACCTTAAATTCTTGTGCTAAAACGGCAACTGTCATAGCGGACATCACTTTTCCAATGCCACTCTCAACCAAGACAACCTCATGACGACCAAGATGCCCTGTATGATAAACTTGGCGAAGATAGAGATGCTTCTGATCATTTTCCAACTGTTCCAATAGAGTTGCTAATTCTTGTGGCATAGCCGCAATAATTCCAATTTTCATAGCTTCACTTTCCTACAATACAAACATAAAAATTAGGAGTAAGACCAACAAAAGCAAGAGCCAAAAAAGAATTTTATTGAGGGTCTGTTGAAAACGCGCCCGCTTCTGATTCTCCACTTGTCGGCTTTTCCGAACTTCCGGCTCTACTTGAAGACGATCGATTTTATGTAACAAATCCAAATCGAGAGGCTCTGTGTCTTCAACGAAATCCGAGTCAAATCTTTGGTGATTGGCCATCAGTTCTGCCCCTTTTCCATCAATTGCCAATACTGAATGGCCATAATGGTTTTGGCATCACAAATGTCCCCTGTCTCAATCGCTTCCAAGGCTTGATTCAAATCCAGCTCAAACAAGGCTAGGGTTTCATCGGCATCTTGAGGCCGTGGATTATCCACTTTTTCCAAATTTCGAGCCAGGTATAGTTTCACTTTTTCACTGCAAAAGCCAATGGCTGTATAAAAATCATACAACAATTCCAATTCCGCTACATAGCCAATTTCTTCTTCCAATTCCCGAAGAGCAGCGGCTTTAGGGTCTGCATTTTCACCAATTTCCAATTTGCCAGCTGGAATTTCCAAACTCGTTCCTTCAATAGCCTTCCGATATTGCTTAACAAGTAGCACCTTATTCTCACTTGTAATGGGCAAGACACAAACGGCACCATTATGGAAAACCAACTCCCGTGTAGAAGTCCCTTTCCCATCTGGCAATTCAACTTCATCAACGGCTACTTGAAAAACACGGCCCTTAAAAATTTCCTGACGACTCAAGGTTTTTTCTTCAAAATTCATCTATTTCTCCTCTTGGCTAGGATGATGGGGAAAACGAGCTGCATAACCGTTCTTAGTAACTTGACGTGATCGGCCTAAAGCCAATCCATCCTCCGGTACGTCCTCTGTAATCGTCGAACCTGCGGCTAATAGCGCGTGGTCTCCAATGGTAAGTGGAGCTACTAAGGTCGAATTGGAGCCTACAAAGACACCATTACCAATCTTAGTTTCATATTTCTGCTGCCCGTCATAGTTCACCGTAATCGTTCCAGCTCCAAAATTAACATCTTGTCCAACCTGACTGTTCCCGATATAGGTTAAATGGCCAGCCTTCGTTCCTTGTCCTAAGCTAGAGCCCTTAACTTCTACAAAATTCCCCACGTGGACCTGATCAGCCAACTGAGAACCTGGCCGAATATGCGCGTAAGGTCCTACTGTTACGTCTTGTCCAATCGTTGATTCTTCAATCATAGAATGGGTAATACGACTATTGGCTCCTACATGGCTGTCCACTAGATAAGAACCTGCACTAACGTAGACACCCGTTTCTAACTTCGTAGTCCCACGCAGAGTTACTTGACCCTCTAACTCAACATCCCCAGCAATTTCAACGTCGATATCAATTGTTGTTGTCGCCGGATTTTGGAACGTTACACCATTGAGCATATGTCCCTTATTGATGCGGTTACGCATAACCGTTTCTGCAATGGATAGCGCATAGCGGTCATTAACTCCTAAACTTTCTTCAAAATTCCGAAGCATATAAGCGCCAACCTTCTCACCAGCCTGGCGGAAAATACCAATAACATCTGTAAGGTAATACTCTCCTTGAGCATTATCTGTATTGATATCCTTTAAAGCTTCGAAGAGGCGACGATTGTCAAAAACATATGTACCTGTATTGATTTCTTTAATTTGTTGTTCAAAATCACTGGCATCTTTCTGTTCCACAATCTTCAAGACTTCACCGTCTGCGTTGCGGACCACACGTCCATAGCCAAAAGGATTCTGAGCTTCAGCCGTCAAAATAGTTGCCACATTCTTGTGATTAATATGAAAATCAACGAGCGACTTTAGACTCTCACCAGTAATCAAAGGCGTATCTCCAGCGATGACTAAGGTTTGACCATCTAAATCTCCCAACACCTCTTCTGCCATCCGAACCGCATGACCCGTTCCCAACTGCTCCTTTTGTAAAGCAAAATGAGTCTGATCTGCAAGCACAGCTTCAACCATTTCAGCCTTGTGCCCAACAATGGTCACCGTCTGAGCAGGAGCCAGAGCTGAAACACTTCTGAAAACATGCTCCAACATAGTAATCCCAGATACTTGATGCAGGACCTTAGGCAAGTCTGATTTCATCCGCGTTCCTTTTCCAGCGGCTAAAATAATGGCATAATTCGACATATTCATTCCTCTATTTCTTGTCATACTCATCCTCTATTATAGCATTTTTCCACCAAAATCGAGTAGGGACTAATGCATAGTCCCTCTCACACCACCGTGCGTGCCGTTCGGCACACGGCGGTTCAGTTAACTTTTAACGCATGTCGTTTTAGGTAGTAATCGAGACAGCTGACCAGTCCT
>NZ_JBTGGE020000072.1:0-6200 GCF_054331515.2 Streptococcus sp. 10F2
CTTCCTCTCCCCGCTACCTCACGATAGTCAGGCTTGGGAGTCGCTATTGGGTTCACCGGTAGCAGGTGCCCACAGAGGACTTACACCTCAGATGTACGACATGCCCGTCGTACTAGAAAAAAGAGGTTATTGAACCTCTTCTTTCTATGTTATTGCAATAATTCCTGAACTGGTTCAAAGACAATACGTTCCAAATCGCTGAGGTAAACTCCTAATTGTTGTTCCTTTGCAAAGAAATTGGATACCAGTTCATTTCCTTGAATTTTTTCAGAAAAATCACGCATTCTGCCTTCAAAATCAGCTTCCGGTGCTTGCCCCGTTTGAGCCATTCGTTGCAATTCATTTTGGAATTGGATATACTCATCAAACATGACTTGAGCTTCAGGGTTTTTGGCAATCTCTTCCTTAGCTTGAACGACTGCTTGATATTCAGGAAGAGCACGAAGACGGCGATTCAATTCATTAGCAACATCATAAATATTAGACATATAATTTCTCCTTTTTATAAATAATACACTTATTTCCTAAAAGAAAACTTGCTTAGGCAAACACGATAGATAAAACAATAATGGCTAACACCAATAATGTAATCCGTATATAAAGCTGGTCCTTCTCTTGATAAAAAAAGATCAAGGAGGTAAACACCCGTAGAATCGGAGTCAACATCAAGCTCCAAATCCCAATCAAGAGAATTGACTGACCAAGCTGCTGCCAGCCCAGAAAAGTCAGTAAGCTTCCCAGAGCTAAGAAAATAACTGTTAAGAATAAGCCAGTACGCAGAATCCATTGGATGGTCGTTTTAATGTGAGTCATCCTAACCTCCCAAGCCACGCAGAAACATTTGTACCCCTGTCACCAAGAGAACCATTAAAAACAAGACTCGTAAATACGCTACTGGAATTCTCGGCATCAGTTTACTTCCCAGCGTGGAACCTGCAATAACTCCTAAAACAATAGGGGCTACAATCTGCAAATCAACAGACCCCTGACTAAAATAAAAGATAGCGGAAGAAACACCTGTGACCCCCATCATAAAATTAGCCGTTGCAGAGGATACCTTAAGTGGTAGCCCCATCACATTATCCATGGCCAAAACCTTGAAAGCACCTGCTCCAATTCCTAGCAAGGCTGAGGCAACACCTGCCAAAAACATAATGAACGATCCCAGTGGAATATTAGCTGCTTGGTAGTTAACCTGCGTTTGCGTTCCGAAATCATAATATGTTCCACTAAGGGACTCTTGCAAAGGAGTCGACTTTTTTGCTGCTGTACTTGTCAAATGATGGGTCTCGCCACCCTTTATTTTTTTCCACATAGTATAGGCTTGGTAAAACATCAGTAAGCCATAAAGAATAAAGAGAAACTGACCTTGCACAACAGTCGATAACAGTGCTCCCACAAAGGCACCTATAGTGGTAAAAATCTCAAGAAACATAGCTAATCTGAGATTGAGCAAATCATCTTCCAAATAAGCCAGAGCAGACCCGGTACTTGTCCCCAATACTGCAAAGATAGAGACTAATACAGCCACCTTAATATCATATCCCATTACAATTGTGAGAATCGGAGTAAGGATAAGACCACCACCCAACCCCAATAAGGAGCCTAAAAGTCCTGCTAGAATACCAATACTGATAAAGATACTAAACTCAATCATGAGCAACCTCCATCACCAAGGAGCTATTCAGAATCATTTACAGCTTCTAGAATCGTCCGAGTCTTATGTAGGGATAGTTGTCCGGAAGCGCTCGGAACTTCTAACGCTGCAAAAGTCCAAGCCGAACCTGTCAAATCACCTATCAGACGTGTCCAAACACCTAATTTCCCAGTAGAGATGGTCACATATTCCTGTTCTGGATTTAGAGATTTAAAACCACGAGTATAATTCATCAAATCAAGTACGTCCTGCTCATGTTTCGGTTGGACTGCTACTTTCACAATTCGAGGGTTCAAAGCTGTCAATTCTGACAGAATTTCCATTAAATTATCAGGCGTCTCCTCATAATTGTGATAGGTCAACACTAGATTTGAAAGATCAAGTACCTTATCGAATTCATCACGATAAGCATAAAATTCAAAATCAATATACTCAGGCTGATACAAAGTTTGAATTTCACGGAGAATCGCTACATATTCAGAACCGTCTAGTTCCATTCTACCGCCCTGACGAGTCGTCCGTAACGTAAAAACAATTTCACGGCCTGCAAATTTCTCAAAAATAGCCGGAGCCAGGGAGAAAATATCCTCTTTTTTACTTGCATAATCTGCACGCCATTCGATTATATCTACCGAGTCAAAACGATCGGTATCCAAGGCCTGCACATCCTCAAGACTGGTCGGCATGATTGGTACAACTATCTTCATTCATCTACCCTTATCTGTATTACTTTTAAATAATTACTAGTGCTCTCTAGAGCATAACTTGGAAAATCCATTGGTAAGCGGTGAATCTTCTCAATCTTATAGGAAGAAGATCCCATTCCCTTTTGGATTTGAAGCTGAAATTTTTCTAAGGACAACTGAGCCGCATTGGTACTAAGAATCATTCGTCCTTTTGGATTCAAGAGTTTAAGAGACTCTTCTACCAATCGATGGTAATCCTTGTTTACGGAAAAGACTTGTTTTTTATTCCGAGCAAAACTAGGTGGATCAATAACGATAACATCAAAACTCAAACCTTTCCTTGCAGCATAACGCAAGTATTCAAAGGTATCCATTATAACAAAGGAATGACCTTCTAAACTCATTTCATTCGCTAAAAAATGGGCTTGAGAAAGTTCTCTACTCCGTTTAGCAAGGTCCACTGAAACAGTTTCAACAGCTCCTCCTGCTACAGCAGCAACCGAAAAGGCTGCCGTATAGGAAAAGAGGTTTAATAGACGCTGTCCCTTAGCTAGTCCATTGGCTAAATCATTGCGAACCTCATGCTGGTCCAAGAAAATACCAGTCATCAAACCATCATTTAGAAAGACTTGATAGACCACACCATTTTCTTTAACGAGAAACTGCTCTGGTGCTTCTTCTCCATATAAATGAGCACTCTCATACTCTGGACCTTTAAAGCGGATTTTTTCATAAGCTCCCCTACACTCAGGGAACACCTTTTGAAAACCGGCAACAATTTCATCCCTATGATTGTAAACAAAGGAGTTATACCAAGAAAAGAGGAGATAATCTCCATACAAATCTACAGTAAAACCTGGAAAGCCATCCCCTTCTTGGTTAAACACACGAAAAGCCGTGGTATCAGAATCTTCAAAATAGCCTCGTCTTTTCGCCTTTGCTCCAGCAAACTTTTCCACTAGATAGGATTCGGACCAGTTCAACTTATCTTTAGACAAGACCCAGCCAACACCCTTATTTTGTTTAGAAAGATAGCCTGAGGCTACAAACTTCCCATTTTGACTCTGAAAGTGAACAAACTCATTGTCTAAATTGGTCGGTTGAAGATCCTTCTCGTTGAGAAGAATACGCCCTCGGCCAATATCTTGCTGACAGCGAGTCGATATAACTACTTGCTTCATTCATCTATTATAGCAGAATTTACAGAAAAATTGGACAAAATTGCAAAGTCTTGCATAAGGTCTCCTTCTTTCCCAACAAATAGATCCTGTCTACTACTTGCATTCTCTAAAGAGATAACTTATTTCTGGATTCTTCTTCAAAGCATATCCACTAACATAGCCACAATAAAAAGACCAATGGAACGGCTGTCCCTTCCAAACTTAAGTATTTCTTAAAAAGAAATCACTCCATCACCTCTGACTAGTTTCCCACTTTTAATTTATGATATAATCAAACTTGAAATAAAATTGGGATGCTATTCCCAAAATATAACTGTCTTATCCAAAAGGATATTTTTGACAAAGTAAGGAAATTTTTCCGTGAAAAAAATTATACAATCACTTCTAAATACAATGAGTAGTCGATTAGGATTAGTCTTCATCCTCCTCATCCTATACTGGTTAAAAAGTATCGCTGCCTATTTCTTAAGTTTTAATTTAGATATTCAACTGGGAAATATGCAAGGTTTTTACCAACTAGCTCTCGCTTTTTTAAATCCGCTCCCCTTGGGATTGTTACTTCTAGGCTTGTCCTTTTACATCAAACCTACCAAAGTATTCTACCCATTTTTAGCGGTTGTCTACCTCATCTTATTCTCTTGGCTTTTCTCCAATGTCATTTATTATCGAGAGTTTTCTGACTTCATCACCCTGAATACCATGTTGGCCTCTAGCAGTGTCTCAGCTGGATTAGGAGATGCCGCAGTGAAACTCTTTCGACCATTTGATATCCTCTATTTACTGGATATTCCTATTATTGTTTATCTTTTCTGGAAAAAGAAAATCCGATTCGATAAGCGACCACTAAGCTTTAATGCTAGCTTTGCCATTACTTCTCTAGCGACCATGCTCTTCTCTGCTAATCTCTTCTTTGCTGAAGTTGATCGCCCTGAATTGTTGAGCCGCGGTTTCTCCAACTACTACGTAGTTCGAGCTCTAGGACTTCCAGCCTTCTTCGGCTATAGTGCTAACCAAACCTATCAGGCTGATAAAGAACGGGCCAAAGCCTCTGAGACTGATTTAGAGCCTGTTTTAGAGTATGTTAAGGAGCATAATGCCGCTCCAAATCCGGCAACCTTCGGTATTGCCAAAGGCCGCAACGTCATATATCTACACTTAGAGTCCTTCCAACAATTCTTGATCGACTATAAGCTGAAATCAGATGATCAGGAATACGAAGTGACCCCTTTTATCAATTCACTCTATCATTCCAATGAAAGCTTTGCCTTCTCGAACATCTTCAATCAAGTCAAGGCTGGTAAAACATCTGATGCGGAAACCATGATTGAAACCGGCCTATTTGGATTAAATCAAGGCTCCTTCATGGTTAACTACGGAGGTACCAATACCCAGCAAGCTGCACCGCATATCTTATCCCAAACTGGAGATTATACCTCTGCTGTTTTCCATGGAAACATTGGTAGTTTCTGGAATCGAAATACAACCTATAAACAATGGGGATACAACTATTTCTTTGATCAGTCTTACATGAGTAAGGCTACCGATGAAAATTCTTTCCAATATGGATTGAATGACAAAATTATGTTCAAAGATTCGATTAAGTATCTCGAGCATATGCAACAACCCTTCTATGCCAAATATTTAACCGTATCCAACCATTATCCTTATACAACAAGCTTAATTGGGGACGAACAAGGATTCCCCCTAGCAGAAACCAAGGATGAAACAATTAATGGCTATTTTGCTACAGCCAACTATCTCGATTCTGCGGTAAAAGCCTTCTTTGATTATCTCAAAGAAACGGGACTTTATGAAAATTCCGTCATTGTCCTCTATGGAGATCACTATGGTATCTCCAATTCACGGAATCCTTCTCTGGCTCCACTATTAGATAAAAATCCAGAAATTTGGTCTTCCTATGACAATGCCATGCTTCAACGGATTCCCTACATTGTTGTTGTTCCCGGTATGGAACAAGGATCCATCATTGACACTTATGGTGGGCAGATTGATATGTTACCCACTTTAGAACATCTTCTAGGAATTGATTCCAGTGCCTTTCTACAAGTTGGTCAAGACCTATTATCTCCAGATCATGAGCAAATAGTTGCCTTCCGTTCAAGTAACTATTTCGTAACACCAGAGTACACTTCTTATTCTGGACGCACTTACTACACAGCTACTGGGGAAGAAATCACAACTCCAGATGAATCCACCCAAAAAGCTATCGATCAAGCAAGAGAAAAAGCCAATCAACAATTAAAAATTTCGGATATGATTCAAACTGGAGATTTACTCCGCTTCTACAATGAAAACCGTCTCGGTAAACCAGATGTAAGTAAAATCAGTTACAATAAAGCTATGGATCAATTATTGAAGATTGAAAAAAGCAAAGGACAAGAATCCACAAGTCTATTTAGCCAACGCCAATCTAGCACCGTAGACTTGTTCAATTCACCTACTTACAAAGCCCTTCACCCTGAGCAATTCCTTGAAGACAGCTCCTCAAGTAACTCTTCAAGCTCTTCTCAGGACGAAGAAGCCGAACAACCAATCGAGTAGGGACTAATGCATAGTCCCTCTCACACCACCGTGCGTGCCGTTCGGCACACGGCGGTTCAGTTAACTTTTAACGCATGTCGTTTTAGGTAGTAATCGAGACAGCTGACCAGTCCT
>NZ_JBTGGE020000073.1:0-6199 GCF_054331515.2 Streptococcus sp. 10F2
CCAGAATTAAATCCTATTGAAAAAAGCTGGGCTATTTTAAAAAAATCAGTTACAGAATTACTTCGTAAAATGGACTCTATAACTGATGCGATAACATACTATTTAAAAACTAAATGACTATAAAAGCAGGTGTAAACAACCTAAGAAAATCATCCGATTCATCATCGATTGTCTTAGTTCTGGGAAACCTATACCCCGCTATTTCTTTTGATACCCACTATAACGAAAACCAAAAAAACTGTCAACCTTTATTAATTAAAAGGTTTACTAAAAAATCAGCAAGCTCGATCATTTCCTGATCTACCTAGAAATACATAGCCCTTGCTTGAGACATTCCTGAAACTCATAAAACAGGTTCTGTGAACCAATTTGTAGACTATTATCAAAGGAGGTTAGCCCTGTATAAAACATAAAAAACCACAGGCAGATTGGCATTACTTGACGAAGAACAAGTACAATCTACCTATGGTTTTCAGTTATTGACTAGCTTTTACCTAGTCTCTTCAATCATTTATGATTATAAGGAATCTTCTTCCCGTTTTTTAACGGCCAATCCAAGACCTGCTAATCCTGCCAATCCTCCAGCTAGAAGGAGACCTGCAGAATCGCTAGTACCTGTATTTGGAAGAACCTTAACCTCAGCTTCTTGAGGAGCTGCCTCAACAACTGGGGCTTCTGGTGGGCAAACTTCTGCCACCTTGGTACCCTTGCGGACAAGACGAGTCACTGCCGCAACCGTTTCAACTGTCTCATGAGCTGTAACTTCACCTGTCTCAGGATCAAGGGTATAAGTAATCCGCTTGATTTCTTTACCGGCTACACCCTCAACTTCAACACAGATTTGACCCAATGGAAGTGTCGGATCTTCGACGACTTTCTCCTCAAATGGAATCTCAACAACTGTCTCAACTGGTTTTAGACCAACACGAATCAACTGATCAACTGCTTCTTTCAAAACAGATCCATCTGGATGGCGAACTCCCTCTTGACCTTCTTGGTCTACAAGACGCTTACCAGCTTCCAGAGTCACATCACCTTTATAGATAACCTTAAAGGCGATTGGGCTAGTTTGACCAACACCACGTTTCACCACACGGTTCACTGCCTCGACCCGTTCAACTAGTGGCTCTTGAGCAGTCACTTGACCTGTTTGAATATTCAAGACATAACGAGTTGTCCGTGTCTCTTTACCAACGCGACCCTCAACAAGCACAACTTCTTTATCGGTTGGCAACATCTTCGGATCTTCTTGGTAAACAGTCTCAAAGCCTAACTCAGTCTCAACCACCAATGGCTTCACGCCAACTCGAACAAGCTGAGTAACTGGTTGAGTAGTTCGCTCTACTGTTTCTGGTTGAGCGACAGCCTGACCAGTTGCTGTATCCAAGACATACACTGTCGTATAGGTATCAAGACCTAACTGACCTGCCTGGGCAACCGACTGCTTGCCAGCTTCCATCTCAAGGTCTTCTTGGTAAACAGTTGCGAAGGCTACATCTGCTGTTCTTGTAGAAGGTTGTACACCAACTTCAATCACTTCCGCCACTGCTTTCATCGTCAAGGATTCGGTTTCTGGCTGAGCGATAACTTCACCTGTCGCTGAATCCAAGACATACAAGACTGTATAAGTCTTCTGACCAGTCTGACCTTCAACCAAGGTACGACGGCTATTCGCTACCATATCCTTAGCTTCTAGGTAGCGAGTTGAGTAAGCTACCGTTTCAGTCCGTTGACTTGGACGAGTTCCCACAGCTACAACCTGAGCGACCACTTCCTTGATGATGCTGCCGTTTGGATGGCGAAGACCAGCTTGGCCAGCAATCCGAACACTCTTCTCACCTGCTGCTAGACTAGCGTCTGCTACATAGTGGGTTGCAAATGGAAGTGTTGTCGTTTGACCAACACCACGCTTAATGACACGGTCAACCGCTGCTGTTTCTACAACAACTGGTTCCAAAGCTTTCACCTCACCAGTGGCAAGATCCAAGCTATAAGCCGTTGTGCTGACACGTTGACCAGCTTGACAGGCTTGCACCACAACTTCTGGATCAGTCGCTAACATGCTAGCATCATCTTGATAAACTGTTTGGTTCTTCAGAACCTCTGTCACCACCAGTGGTTTCGTACCCACTTGAATCATAGCTGGAAGCATTTCTCGTGTCACGCTACCATTTGGATGACGAAGACCAGCTTGACCGGCTACTAGAACTTGTTGCTGACCAGCTTCCAAGTCTGTTGTTGCCAAGTAAACTGTCGTAAATGGAATTTCTGTGTTTTGACCAACACCACGTTTGATCACTTGATCACGGGCTGCTGTTGCTTCCACTACTGGTGTCTGAGCTGTAACCAAACCTGTTTTCTCATCGAGAACATAGGTTGTTGTTGTACGTCTCTGACCTGCTTGTCCAGCTTGAACCAAGACTTCTGAATCAGTCGCTAACATGCTGGCATCTTCTTGGTAAACCGTTTGGTATGGAAGTACTTCTACAACTACTAGCGGTTTCACACCAACTTGAACCAACTCAACTACTGCTTCTTTCAAGACACTGCCATTTGGATGGCGAAGACCAGCCTGACCTACTACTAGCACTTGCTTCTGACCAGCTTCTAGCTCTGCTGTTGCCAAGTAAACTGTCGTAAATGGAATAGCAGTCTCTTGACCAACACCACGCTTAATCACTTGATCACGGGCTGCCACTTCTTCAACTACTGGGGTCTGAGCTGTAACCAAACCTGTCTTCTCATCGAGAACATAGGCTGTTGTTGTACGTCTTTGACCAGCTTGTCCAGCTTGAACCAAAACTTCACCATCTGTCGCCTTCATCTGGCTATCTTCTTGGTAAACCGTTTGGTATGGAAGTGTTTCTACAACTACAAGAGGTTTCACACCGACTTGAACCAATTCAGCCACCGCTTCTTTGGTGATGCTTCCATTTGGATGGCGAACGCCCTCAACTCCAGCTGATACAACTTGCTTCTGACCTGCCTCTAGGCTAGTTGTAGCCAAGTAAACTGTCTTAAATGGCAAGCTACTGTCTTGACCTGTACCACGGCGAATCACTCGATTCACTGCTGAAACAAGCACTTCTGTTGGAGCATTGTCGCTGATTTGACCAGTCTTGCTGTCCAAGCTATAGGTTGTTGTAACCGTCTTCTGACCGTCTTTACCTTCTGTGACAACCACTTCTGGATCGGTTGCCTTCATGCTGGCATCATCTTGATAAACCGTCTCAAAGGCAATAGTCGTCACTTCAACTTTTGGTTTCACACCCACTTGGATAACCTGGTTCACAGGAAGCAAGGTCACTTGACCATTTGGATGACGGATACCTTCAACCCCAGCAGTCACTACCTGTTGCTTACCAGCTTCTAAATCTGAACTTGCCAAATAGAGAGTCTCAAAGGCAATCTTGCTTTCTTGACCTGTACCACGGCGAATAACCCGATTCACTGCTGCTACAACTTCTTCCGTTGGAGCATTTGGTGTCACAGCTCCTGTCTTTTCATCCAAGCTGTAAGTTGTCGTAACCGTCTTTTGACCCTCTTTACCTTCTGTGACAACCACTTCCGGATCGGTTGCCTTCATGCTGGCATCATCTTGATAAACCGTCTCAAAGGCAATAGCAGTCACTTCAACTTTTGGCTTGGTTCCAACTTGAACAACCTGGGTTACAGGAGCTTGAGAAACTGTACCATTTGGATGGCGAACACCTTCAACTCCAGCAGTCACTACTTCTTGTTGACCAGCCTCAAGTCCTTCATTGGCCATATATCTTGTTTCAAAGGCAATCTTGCTTTCTTGACCAACACCACGACGAACAACCCGGTTCACTGCTGCTACAACTTCTTCAGTTGGAGCATTTGGAGTCACAGCTCCTGTCTTTTCATCCAAGCTATAAGTTGTTGTAACGGTCTTTTGACCCTCTTTACCTTCTGTGACAACCACTTCTGGGTCTGTTGCCTTCATATTTGGATCTTCTTCATAAGTCGTCTCAAAGGCAATAGTCGTCACTTCAACTTTTGGCTTGGTTCCAACTTGAACGACTTTTGTAACAGGTTCTTGAGAAACTGTACCATTCGGCTGACGGACACCTTCCACACCTTCTGTCACAACTTCTTGTTGGCCAGCTTCCAAATTCTCATTGGCTACATAGGTGGTTTCAAAGGCAATCTTGCTTTCTTGACCGACACCACGACGAACAACTCGGTTCACTGCTGCTACAACTTCTTCAGTTGGGGTATTTGGAGTAATCACTCCTGTATTTCGATCAACACTGTAAGTTGTTGTAACCGTCTTCTGACCGTCTTTTCCTTCTGTTACAACTACTTCTGGATCTGCCGCCTTCATATTTGGATCTTCTTCATAAGTCGTCTCAAAGGCAATAGCAGTCACTTCAACTGTTGGCATGGTTCCTAAACTAATCAGGCGATCAATCACTTTACGAACTAGAACAGTCGTCGGTTCATTAGCTGTTACTTCACCCGTCACTGTATTGAGGGTATAAGTTGTTGTAGTTCGTTCCAATCCCTTAACTCCCGTATTCGCGATTGATTCTGCACCAAGCGGACGATCTTCAAGGCCACGATAATAAACATTATAAGGAAGTACTTTTTCGTCCACTTTTGGTTTTGTTCCAACTTGAACAACCTTAGTTACAGGCTCCTTAAGAACTTCTCCATTTGAATGGCGTGTTCCTTCCACACCTTCTGTCACAACTTCTTGCTGACCAGCTTCCAAATTCTCATTGGCTACATAAGTCGTTTCAAAAGCAATCTTGCTTTCTTGACCAACACCACGACGAACAACACGATCCACTGCTGCTACAACTTCTTCTGTTGGAGTATTGGGAGTGACAGTCCCTGTCTTTTCATCCAAGCGATACGTTGTGGTCGTTGTCTTTTGACCCGCTTTTCCTTCCGTGACAACCACTTCTGGATCAGTAGGATTCATACTTGGATCATCTTGGTAAACTGTCTTAAACTCGATTGTTTCTGTTACAACAGTTGGCTTCGTACCAACTTTAACAATCTTCGCAACCGGTTCTTTGGTAACGACTGGCTCACCCTTGGTTTCAACAATCTCTGTACCTTCTTTTTTATAGGTGGTCGTGATTGTCTGTTCACCATCTACACCCTCACGCTCTGTCACCTGAGTATTGACTTCTAGGCTTTCATCTGCCTTGTATTCTGTTGTAAACGGAATTGCAGAAGTTTCAACTTTAGGCTCTGGTACCTTAGGACCTTCAATTTCCTCAATCGTTTCCTGGAATTTCTTGGCATCAAAGCTTACAGTACCAGTCGTTGTATTCCGAACAATAGCATCACCTGATAGAGGATAGAAGAAACGGTTGTAGTTCCCTGTATTGGCTGTACCAATCGTTGGGTTAACATTACTATAGCGAATTTTTTCTGTAACTGCTTGCGCTACAAATTCTACTCTATTTTTTTGACCGATACGAACTTTCTGACCAGAAGACCAGTACCAATCAGAACCATTATCTGACTTATAATACGGAACTGTTTGCCCATTTACTTTAAGGCTATTTGGCAATAGTTTAAAGTTAGCCGAATAACCAATCCCAAACACAAAGGGAACCTCTGTCGTCCGTCCAGCCGCAATTGTTGGCGTATAATCAAATTCAAAGCGGATATTATCTGTTGTCGGCGTATGGGCACTCTTTATCACATAACCCTTAAAGTCCGAAATCGTTCCGCCCGGTTTATCAGAAAAACTCTGAACCTGACTGTATACCTGAACTTCATCTGCCTGTGCTGCCCGTAAAACTGCAGAACGAAAAGCCGAAGCCCCTGCTGGCTGCTCCTTGTCAGTCGGTACTTCAACACTCTCTGCATTTACAGATGTGGAATCCGCCTCTACTGGTGCAGATTTTTTCGCAGAGTCTTCTGTAGTTTCAACAGTAGAAGTCTCAGGAACAGCTGTCGATTCTACTTCTGAAACCGTAGGAGTTGCTGGTAATACAGGCTCTGCCACATATACAGACGCCTCTTGAGGGGCCGTCGATTCTACAACAACCGTAGATTCTGCAGAGGCTGATGCTGGTGTAGAATCTGTATCTACTGGTGCAGCACTATCTGCTTGAACATTTTGCCCTGCAAAAAGGAAAGTCCCTAATAGTACAGATGCTGTACCATAAGAGTACTTCCGAAGCGAGAAGCGCTGAACCTGACGGTTAAACGT
>NZ_JBTGGE020000074.1:0-6126 GCF_054331515.2 Streptococcus sp. 10F2
TACTTTTGGATTTCATATCCTCTATAGTTATTCAATTTTGAGTGTTCTTAACACTCACTCTACAAGGTTTTGTAGAGAAAAATCAATTTTTCAAAAATAATTTGGATGAGTTCAAGGAATCCAGTAGAGGTAAATCTAAGGATTACCGAGATGCAGATGAGGCTGAAATCGCCAAATTATTACAGAAAACAGTTAAGTGACGATAGCCTAGGAGATACACCTGTTCCCATGCCGAACACAGAAGTTAAGCCCTAGAACGCCGGAAGTAGTTGGGGGTTGCCCCCTGTGAGATAAGGTAGTCGCTTAGCGAAAAGAAAGCTTAGGCTTTCTTATGGGAGTTTAGCTCAGCTGGGAGAGCATCTGCCTTACAAGCAGAGGGTCAGCGGTTCGATCCCGTTAACTCCCATATAAGCGGGTGTAGTTTAGTGGTAAAACTACAGCCTTCCAAGCTGTTGTCGCGAGTTCGATTCTCGTCACCCGCTTTGAACGAAAGTTCAATTACCATACCAAGTTTTAAACTTGGGCGCGTAGCTCAGGTGGTTAGAGCGCACGCCTGATAAGCGTGAGGTCGGTGGTTCGAGTCCACTCGTGCCCATTTATAATATGGTCCGTTGGTCAAGGGGTTAAGACACCGCCTTTTCACGGCGGTAACACGGGTTCGAATCCCGTACGGACTATTTATAATTTTTGGAGGATTACCCAAGTCCGGCTGAAGGGAACGGTCTTGAAAACCGTCAGGCGTGTAAAAGCGTGCGTGGGTTCGAATCCCACATCCTCCTTTCTTTTCAATAGCGCGGGATGGAGCAGCTAGGTAGCTCGTCGGGCTCATAACCCGAAGGTCGTAGGTTCAAATCCTGCTCCCGCAATTTGGCTCGGTAGCTCAGTTGGTAGAGCAATGGATTGAAGCTCCATGTGTCGGCGGTTCGATTCCGTCTCGCGCCATTACAATTAAATATTGTATGGAAGGGTAGCGAAGAGGCTAAACGCGGCGGACTGTAAATCCGCTCCTTCGGGTTCGGGGGTTCGAATCCCTCCCCTTCCATCTTACGGGCATAGTTTAAAGGTAGAACTAAGGTCTCCAAAACCTTCAGTGTGGGTTCAATTCCTACTGCCCGTGTATTAATAGAATGGCGGGTGTGGTGAAGTGGTTAACACATCAGATTGTGGCTCTGACATTCGGGGGTTCGATTCCCCTCACTCGCCTATTTATTAATAATGGGGTATCGCCAAGCGGTAAGGCAAGGGACTTTGACTCCCTCATGCGTTGGTTCGAATCCAGCTACCCCAGTTACTAATTGAATAAATTAGTGAAAGCCGGCGTGGCGGAATTGGCAGACGCGCTGGACTCAAAATCCAGTGTCCTCACGGACGTGCCGGTTCGACCCCGGCCGCCGGTATCTTAAGTCTTCTTCGGAAGACTTTTTTTGTTGCTGTAGACAGGATTGGAGTCAGGTTAGATGAAAGCAGCTCCCATTAATGGGATTTATGAAGAGTATCCATTCTTCCCCCTTTCCTCCTAGCTTATCTTTTGATAAAATGACATGTATGAAAGAAATTGTTGAAAAGGCACCTGCTAAGATCAATTTAGGTCTAGATGTTCGTGGGAAACGCGAGGACGGTTTTCACGAGTTAGGTATGGTCATGGCAAGTGTGGATTTAAATGATTATATTACAGTTCGAGAGCGAGAAGATCAGCAGATTACGATAGAGTCCTCTTGTGGGAAGCTGCCGTTAAATTTCAAAAATCATGCTTATAAAGCTGCTTTTTATTTGCGTCAAGCTGCTGGTTTAGAAGACCGGGGAGTTCATATTATCATTGATAAGCGAATTCCTAGATCTGCTGGTTTAGCGGGTGGCTCTAGTGATGCTGCTGCGACTTTACGGGCCTTAAACCAATTGTGGGAGTTAGATTATAGTCTAGAGCAACTGGCTGAAATTGGAGCCCAGGTTGGTTCTGATGTACCTTATTGCGTACATGCTGGCTGTGCTTATGTAACGGGTCGAGGAGAAGAAGTTTATCCTTTGGCACCGGCTCCTAGAGTATGGGTTGTATTAATTAAGCCTCCTTTTGGGCTTTCAACGGCTTCTATTTTTTCTCAGGTTGAAATGGATAAAATTAATTCTGTGAATATACCTGCACTTTGTCAGGCTATCAACGAGGGGAATTATGAGCAACTGTTGGCAAATCTTGGAAATTCCTTGGAAGATATTAGTATTACTCGGAAGCCACTAATCCAGAAAATCAAAAATTGTGCAGCAGCTTCTGGAGCTGATGCTACCTTAATGAGTGGCAGTGGTCCCACAGTCTTTGCCCTTTGCGCTAGTGATAAGATTGCCCGCCGTGTAGTTAATTCAGTTAAGGGATTTTGCAAAGAAGTATACTGTGTCAGAATGTTATAGAGTCAGACTTGACTCTATCTTTTTTTTGCGATATACTTAACCAGTAAAACATTAACCAGTTAAGGAGATTTTATGTTAGGAAGTGAGATTAGTCGTGTTTTGGATTTGGTTTTGAAAAAAGCAGAGAACCAGCATGAGCTTCTGCTAGGGGATTGCCAAAGCCCTATTCATCTCACCAATACCCAGGAACATATTTTAATGGTATTAGCACAAAAGCCCTTAACCAATTCCAGCCTGGCAAAAGAACTAGGCCTTTCCCAGGCGGCCATGACCAAGGCGACGAAGCTTTTGAGTAAGGAAGGCTTACTAGAGACCAAACGTGATGAACAAGATGGACGCCTGGTTTATTTTCAATTGACCAAGGCAGGTAGAGCGGTTGCGGATGAGCATGCGCAACACCATGAGCGAACCAGTCAAGCTTTGCAGAAAATGGTTCAAGGTTTTTCAAAAGATGAGCAAACTGTGATTGCCAAGTTTCTGAAAGAATTAGCGAAGGAGATGGAATAAAGATGCGCTATTTGACGGTCAAGGATTTGACCTTTTACTATGATAAAGAACCAGTATTGGAGGGAGTATCTTACCATATTGATGCTGGCGAATTTGTGACCCTGACAGGGGAGAATGGGGCAGCTAAGTCTACCTTACTCAAGGCAAGCTTAGGCCTGCTCAAGCCCAGTCAAGGAAGTGTGGAGCGGGCAGAGTTAAATCGGGAGGGACAAGCCTTACGGATTGCCTATCTGCCACAGACTGTGTCCAGTTTTAATTCTGGTTTTCCCTCAACGGTGGAGGAGTTTGTAGCTTCTGGTCGGTATCCTCGTAAATCATGGTGGAAGGGGCTGACGGAACATGACAAGGAGCATGTTCAGGTAAGTTTGGAAGCTGTTGGCTTATGGGAACAGCGGAAAAGCTTTATTGGGGCTCTTTCGGGTGGACAGAAGCAGAGAGTGGCCTTGGCTCGGATGTTTGCCTCGGACCCTGACTTTTTCGTCCTGGATGAACCAACGACGGGAATGGATGCGGTCTCTAAGGAAGACTTTTATGAGCTCATGAACCATTCAGCTCATAAGCATGGGAAAGCAGTTTTGATGGTAACCCACGATCCGGAGGAAGTAGCAGAATACGCTGATCGGAATATTCACCTGCTGCGGAAGCAAGACTCACCTTGGCGTTGCTTCCAGTTACATCAAGGAGAGGAGGAAGGCGCATGAGTTTATTGGATTATGCTTTTTTCCAGCGGGCTTTATTGGCGATTGTGGCGATGAGTCTCTTTTCACCAGCAATTGGAGTCTTTCTGATTCTGCGTCGGCAAAGTTTAATGAGTGACACGTTGAGTCATATTTCCTTAGCAGGGGTAGCCTTGGGATTGCTCTTAGGTTTGTCACCGACTTGGATGACCCTAGTGGTAGTGATGGTAGCCGCTGTCTTCTTGGAGTACTTACGAACAGTTTATGCTTCTTATTTGGAAGTTGGGACGGTTATCTTAATGGCTGCTGGTTTGGCCATTGCTATGGTCGTTATGAGTAAGTCTGGAGGAGTTCAGACCATGAGTTTAGAGCAATATCTCTACGGTTCTATCGTCACCATTTCCTGGGAGCAGGTAGTGGGTCTCTTTGCGATTGCTGCAGTAGTCTTACTCTTTCTGGTTTTGGCTTACCGACCGCTTTATTTGCTCACCTTTGATGAGGACACAGCTCAGGTGGATGGGATTCCTACCCGTGCCTTGTCGATTACTTTTAATATCATGAGTGGGGTCGCTATTGCACTCATGATTCCAGCTGCTGGGGCACTTTTGGTTTCGACCATTATGATTTTGCCAGCCAGTATTGCTTTGCGTCTAGGTCGTCATTTCCGGTCAGTTCTCTGGCTTTCTTGTCTGATTGGCTTAGTGGGCATGGTTGCAGGTCTTTTCCTCTCCTATTATTGGGAAAGTCCGGCCAGCGCTAGTATTACATTAATTTTCATCGCCATTTTCATGGTGGTGGCTCTGCTTAAGAGAAAGTAGGTTCTTATGAAAAAACGTAAAAAAGGACTTGCCGTCCTTCTATTAGGATTCTTCCTTTTCCTAACCGCTTGCCAGTCCCAGGGGGCCAAAAAGGATATTCAACTGGTGACCAGCTTCTATCCCGTCTATGAATTTACACAAAAAATTGTTGGAGATGAAGCGGATGTGCAACTCTTGGTTCAAGCTGGAACTGAAGTGCACGGCTATGAACCATCGGCTAAGGATGTCAGCCGTATTCAAGAAGCTTCCTCCTTCCTTTATCTGGATCCCAATATGGAAATGTGGGTACCAGACTTGGAAAAAAGTGGTGTTCTATCAGCAGATCGGACTATTCAGGCTAGCAAGGACATGATTCTTCTACCGGGGCAAGAAGACCACAATCATGATCATGGAGCTGAGGAGCATAGCCATGAGTTGGATCCACATCTTTGGCTATCTCCTTATCGGGCTAAACTGCTGGTGGCTTCTTTGCGGGATCAGCTAAAGGAACGCTATCCGGATCAGGCTGCGACTTTTGAAAAAAATGCGGCAGCTTATCTTAAGGAATTGGATCAATTAGATCAATCCTATCAAGAAAAGTTAGCGGCCTACAAGGGCTACACATTCTTGAGTCAACACACAGCCTTCAATTACCTGGCTTTTGATTATCAGCTTCAACAAGAGTCCATTGTGGGTCTTTCCACAGAGGAAGAACCTTCTTTGAAGAGTATCCAAGAACTAGCCGATCAGGTCAAAGAGACTGGACTCAAGCGTATTTATGTCGAATCCTCCTCTTCCAATAAACTAGCCGAAACACTAGCCTCTGAGGCCGGTGTCGAGCTAGGCCAACTTCATACCTTAGAAGGTGTTCCCCAGAAGGATATTGACCAAGGAGCCTCCTATCTTAGTCTGATGGAGGAAAATCTAGAGCAATTACTGGCTGGTTTTAAGGAAGCATCTAAACCTCAGGCTTCTGAGACCGTAACTGAAAAAACGGTTGCCAACGGCTATTTTGAGGATAAAGATGTTAAAAATCGGTCCCTTAGCGATTGGGAAGGAGATTGGCAGTCTGTCTATCCTTATCTGGAATCGGGCCAGTTAGATCAAGTTTTTGACTATAAGGCTAAGAAAAAAGGTGACAAGACGGCTCAGGAATACAAGGAATACTATAGGACTGGTTACAAAACCGATGTCAACCAAATTAAAATCAAAGGTAATAAGGTCACCTTTGTAACGGATAAGGGTGA
The DNA here is from genome assembly GCF_054331515.2 of Streptococcus sp. 10F2. Classification (NCBI taxonomy): domain Bacteria; kingdom Bacillati; phylum Bacillota; class Bacilli; order Lactobacillales; family Streptococcaceae; genus Streptococcus; species Streptococcus sp. 10F2. Next base: position 5,629 of record NZ_JBTGGE020000074.1, read on the forward strand.
GGAGACTTATACTTATAAGGCTGCAGGTTTTAAAATTTTAACCTATGAGAAAGGCAATCGGGGTGTACGCTTCCAATTTGAAGCAGAAGAGCCAAATGCTGGGCGCTTCAAATACTTCCAATTTAGTGACCACCAAATTGCTCCAACTCAATCAGCCCATTTCCACTTGTATTTTGGTGGGGACAGTCAAGAAGCCCTTTGGGAGGAATTAACGAATTGGCCGACCTACTATCCATCTAGCTTAACGGCTCAGGAAGTAGCTCAAGAAATGGTAGCTCATTAGGTCATTCTTTCGTTAGTATGGTCCAAGGAATTTAGGACCTAGATTATTTTTCAGAACCTTGCTTTTGGAAGTGTATTCTAAGAAGCAAGGTTTTTCTAGTACGACGGGCATGTCGTACATCTGAGGTGTAAGTCCTCTGTGGGCACCTGCTACCGGTGAACCCAATAGCGACTCCCAAGCCTGACTATCGTGAGGTAGCGGGGAGAGGAAGGGAT
>NZ_JBTGGE020000075.1:0-5293 GCF_054331515.2 Streptococcus sp. 10F2
AAGCTGCTGTTTCTTTACGTGTATGTCCCTCTTTAACATATTCAAGGACACGTTTTCTAAAATCAATTCCGTATGCCATAAAAACAGTATATCATATACAGTTTATAATCTAAAAGAGTATATTTCCAAGAGCGTACTTCTATTCCAAATATTGCCTTTGTTGAACTGACTTATAGGAGTTAGGTAGGTACAAACCGTTGGATTTTATGGCTTCATCTGTGATAAAAAATCGCTTAAAAACTGCTCATTCTCTTACAAAAAATGAGCGGTTTTTTGTCCTTGGTTTCAAGTAGTATTAGGGGAGAGTTTTACCTGCTGCGAGGTAGATTTCATACCATTCTTTTCGGCTAAGTGTGATTTCAGAGGCTTGGGCGGCTTCTAGAATTCGTTGGGGTTGTGTTGTGCCAATGATGGCTTGCATATTTGCGGGGTAACGAAGGACCCAGGCGATGGCAATAGCAGAAGGAGTTGTTTGGTATTGTTGGGCTAATCGATTGAGGACTTGGTTGAGTTTTTCAAATGTTTGGTCTCCGATAAACACGCCTTGGAAGTAGCCATGTTGTAGAACTGACCAGGCTTGAATCACCATGTCATTAGCTCTAGCATATTCAAAAATACTTGTTGTTCCAGAGTTGAGGATGTTTTTTTCCATGTTCACATGAAATCCTGCATCGAATTCTGGAGCAAAGGCAGCACTGAGTTGGAGCTGGTTGATCATGAGTGGTTGGGAAACCGCTGTTTTCAGGAGTTCAATCATCATTGGATTTTGATTGGAGACCCCAAAATGACGAACTTTGCCTGTTTTTTCTAAGTGATCAAAAGCTTCCGCAACTTCTTCTGGTTCCATCAGAACATCTGGTCTGTGGAGTAGGAGGCTATCCAACTGGTCGATGTGTAGTCGTTGGAGGATTCCTTCTACGGAATTGAGAATGTGTTCTTTGGAGAAGTCAAAGTAGGTGAATTCTTCGATACGGATGCCGCATTTGGATTGAATCCACATTTGCTCTCTAAGGTCGGGTCTGTTTTTCAAAATTTGTCCAAGTATTTCTTCGGAGCGACCACCTCCATAGATATCTGCTAGGTCAAAGGTATTGATTCCAACGGATAGGGCTGTTTCAATCAATTCTTCGATTTGAGAAGGAGACAGGTTTTTGATACGCATTAAGCCAAGTACAATACTGGATAATTTAGTTTTATCTTGGCCGAATTCAAAGGTTTTCATAGTATTAATCCTTTCGATTTTCTTGAAAAGCGATTTCATTATATACAGATTTAGGAATAAAGTAAAGGCTTTTTGAGAGGGGATTCCTCTTGCATACTTCCGGAAAAGCCCAGTTTCCTTTCGCTACAGAAAAAATCCTCAGGCTTCAAAGCTTGAGGATTTTCATGTTATTCTGATTGAATCTCAATTTTTTTTAGGACGACATCTTCTTTGGGTTTATCCTTATCATCGGTTTCAACTGCTGCAATCTGATCAACAATGTCCATACCTGCTATGACTTGGCCGAAGACGGTGTAAGATCCATCTAGGTTGGGATTGCCACCGTTTTTGTAGGCTTGGATGATTTTACTGTGGTAGGTTGTTGGATCTAGTCTGCCAGAGATATCTTGGTTGTTTTGGTTGATAAAGAATTGACTACCGTTGGTATCAGCTCCAGCATTGGCCATGGAGACGGCCCCTCGAAGATTGTAGAGGTAAGGGCTGATTTCATTGGCAAAGCCTGTGCCAGGGTCTTTTTTGCTGTCTTTTCCAGCCCAAATGGATTCGCCTCCGCTACCGTCTCCTTTAGGATCACCGGTTTGGATCATAAAGTCTTTGATAACTCGGTGGAAGGTGAGACCGTCGTAATAGCCTTCTTTGGCGTGAGTTAGGAAATTTTCCACTGCTAAGGGGGCATATTCAGGGAAGAGTTTCATGGTGATGTCTCCCTGGCTGGTTTTGAGGGTGACGACGGGTTCCTTTTTGGCGGCTTTTTTATTTAGTTGAGGGAATTCAGCCTCTGGATTTTTGAGGACTTCCTGAAGTTGAGCGCTCAGGCTTAATTCTTGTTTGGGCTGGTTGTTATAGATGGTGAATGCTAAGGCTGCTGCACCAATCAGTAGGACAAGAGTCAGTAGTTTTTTCATGATCGGATTCCTTTCACTTTCTTTGCTCATTATAGCGAATGGAGAGAAGAGATTCAAGCCTTAAATGGTCATTATATGGTATACTGAGAAAGAATGGAGGAAAAGACAATGATTGAATCTCTGGGCCAAGTCATGGTCTATGTGAAAGATATTGACGCAGCTGCCAAGTTTTGGAAAGAACAAGTTGGTTTTGAATTGGTAGAACGTCAGGAAAATATGGGCATGGTGTCCTATTTAGTGGCTCCTAAGAAGGATAGCCAAGTGAAGATTGTCCTTCAGGATAAGGTTAAGGTGGCTGAATTGAGTCCTGAATTGGATTTAGGTACACCGTCTTTTTTGATGGAATCTTCTAATTTGGAAGAAACTTACCAATATATGCTAGATATGGGCGTATTGGTTATGCCCATTGTAGACTTAGGTTTTATGCGGGTCTTTAATTTTTCAGATTTAGAAGAAAATTATTTTGCAATTCGTGAGGTAAAACATGATTAAAGGAATTGAAGTTTATTTAGTGACAGATGGAAATGGCCAAGAGGCTGTTGAGTTTTACAAGGGCGTGTTAGGTGCTGAGCTTAGAAGCTTGACACTCTGGGGTGACGCGATTCCTGACGTTCCAGAAGAGCATAAGGATTTAGTCTTGAATGCGCAATTGGTGGTAGACGGTATTCGTCTGCAAATCTCTGACGAAAGTCCAGAATATGCCTACAATCCAGGTCGTAACGTAGTTCCCACGATTATTGTAGATTCTGTGGAAGCGGCTCAAAAGCTTTATGATGCGCTGAAAGAAGAAGCCCAAGAAGTTACACTGGAATTACAGGAAACCTTCTGGTCGCCTGCTTACGCTAACTTGATTGATAAATACGGTATTAACTGGCAAATTTCTACAGAAGTTGAGGCTTAAGATGGTTAGTCTGACTGAACGCTATGCGGACTATCCGGTCCAGCCCTTTATTTCTAAGCAACAAGCCCAAGATCATGCTAGTGGTAAGGTCGCTCCGGCGGTACCTCGAAAGAATATGGAGTCCTTGGAGGGCGATGTTCTGGCGGGCGATGTGATTTTAATGTGGCGTATTGCCTTGGGAACTTTCACGACGGAGTCTGTTTTTCCTAAGTATTTTGAATACACCTATGGGATTGATGCCCCGCGTCATTTGGAAGGTTTAGTAGACCGAGACTTGGTTCGCAAGCAGAGTGCGCGTGAATCCTTAGCTCATATTAATGCGGGACAGAAGAAAGCGATTCTGAAAAATCAAGGTGTCAAAGGGTTCTCTAAAATGAAAGCGGCTGAATTAGATCAGGCACTTCTGAGCCAGGTAGAGGAAAATGCCTTGGAAGCTAGTTTTGATATTCGTGGTTATATCTTGACACCAGAGGGTCAAGCCTTGTTTGAGCAACATCCTCAGGTATTGGATCGTCACCCTAAGAAGATGTAGGGAGGAGTGAGGTAGATATGAAAAAGAAATTTTATCAGGTCATTTTTTTGGTTCTAATACTGGGACTCAGCTTTTGGCTAGGCTATCAGTTGGCGGCAATGATTGCTCAGATTCCAGCCCAGTCAATGTTTGAAAATGAATTTGTAAATTTCGGTTTCATCTACCTCCTTTTCTTTTTCCTTTTTCTGGTGGCCATCTTTATCCATGAATTAGGACACTATATTGGTGGTCGCTTGTCTGGGTATCGTCTGATTTCCTTTCGTGTGGGAAGTTGGGTTTTAGTTCGCTGGGATGAAGGTTTGTTTTGGAAACGATATACTCTTCACGGTACTTTGGGCCAATGTTTGATGGCACCGCTAAGTTCAGATGATAATCAAGTTCCGGTTCTTCTCTACAATCTTGGCGGACCTTTGATCAATCTCCTGTTTGCTCCCTTGATTTTTCTAGGGCTAAAGATGGCCCCATCATGGTGGAGTCTTTCCCTCTTCTTATTTGGAGGGATTAATCTGCTACTCTCTCTGGGTAATGGAATCCCTTTTAAAGGGAAAATTATCTCTAATGATGGGATGAATGCTTGGGAATTGTATCATAGCCCCGCTGCACGAGAGGTCTTTGTCAAACAGATGGTAATAACAGAAGGACTAACGAGAGGTCGTCGGTTTAAAGACTTACCGGTAGAATTGTTTCATTTGAAGAGACCAGTAGAAGAGGAGAACTCTTTTGTGTCGACGATGAACTATTATTGGGCTTCTTACCTTTTGGATAAAGGGGCTTATAGAGAAGGAAGAGAAATTTTAGATAGGTTAGTACTTCCTAGCGGAACTTTGCCAGGTCTCCTGAAAATCTTTAGTCGATTGGGCCTACTATATCTAGAACTCTTAGAAAATCCTAGTCAGGCTGATTTATCCATTTTAGAAGAAAAAGAAACCAAGCAAGTGCTAAAGTCTATGAAGGATTATCCGTCTATACTTTCGATCCAGTATGCCATTGCCCGTCTTCGAAATCAGGATCAAGCAGAGGCAGATGCCATTCGTCATCAACTTGAGAAAGTGATCCAGACCTATCCGACCAAAGCTGAGATTGAGATGACGAAGGAGGAGTTTGAAATAGTCGATCGAATTGCGGCTGGGGAAGATGTTGCGAACCTATTTTCATAAGAAAAAACAAGATGGAAACGGAGGTTTTCATCTTGTTTTTTACAACAGCGTGATAGAGTTAAATTGAGTGAAAAATGGCAGAGAAGTATCTTTCTGGAAATATTGCGGCTCACAAGTTCGGTCAAGTGTTAGGTTTCATTGTAGTATTGTCAATTATTGCTTGTGGAACCTTTTTGCTATCTAGGGGTCATTCTATTGCAGGATTTATTATGACGGGAACGACTGCTCTGGGTATTATTGGACTTTTTGCGAAGAATTCCCAAAATCAGTAGTTGAATGAATGGAATTTTCCCTCCCGAAAGGAGGGCTTTTTTGGAATCGATTTAATTTCTTCCCTATGTAAAATCTAGCACTCACAAACATTATCAAATCAGTGTTTGTCCACGGTAGATTTTTTGTAAAAATATTAATGAAGGTTAGCTCTATGAATACTTATTTCATAAGCTCCTTAGCACGACAAACGCATGAAGAAAACTCCCTATTGAAAATTTTCAGTAACCGATAAATATTCGTAAAAGCGTCCTCTTAAGCATATAATTAGCTTAGGAGGACGTTTTTATGGATGTTATGATTTCA
>NZ_JBTGGE020000076.1:0-3218 GCF_054331515.2 Streptococcus sp. 10F2
ACTGGATTCCTTGAACTCATCCAAATTATTTTTGAAAAATTGATTTTTCTCTACAAAACCTTGTAGAGTGAGTGTTAAGAACACTCAAAATTGAATAACTATAGAGGATATGAAATCCAAAAGTATCAAGTCTAACCTCAACTCGCATGTGAGTTTGTCATTTCTTTTCATACGGATTTCTTAAGGCTTCCGTTACTTAGTTTGACTTCGGATAAGTCTTCGAGCTATTAGTATTAGTCCGCTACATTGCTCACACAACTTCCACTCCTAACCTATCTACCTGATCATCTCTCAGGGCTCTTATTCATTACTGATGGGAAATCTCATCTTGAGGTGGGTTTCACACTTAGATGCTTTCAGCGTTTATCCCTTCCCTACATAGCTACCCAGCTGTGCCTCTGGCGAGACAACTGGTACACCAGCGGTAAGTCCACTCTGGTCCTCTCGTACTAGGAGCAGATCCTCTCAAATTTCCTACGCCCGCGACGGATAGGGACCGAACTGTCTCACGACGTTCTGAACCCAGCTCGCGTGCCGCTTTAATGGGCGAACAGCCCAACCCTTGGGACCGACTACAGCCCCAGGATGCGACGAGCCGACATCGAGGTGCCAAACCTCCCCGTCGATGTGAACTCTTGGGGGAGATAAGCCTGTTATCCCCAGGGTAGCTTTTATCCGTTGAGCGATGGCCCTTCCATACGGAACCACCGGATCACTAAGCCCGACTTTCGTCCCTGCTCGAGTTGTAGCTCTCGCAGTCAAGCTCCCTTATACCTTTACACTCTGCGACTGATTTCCAACCAGTCTGAGGGAACCTTTGGGCGCCTCCGTTACCTTTTAGGAGGCGACCGCCCCAGTCAAACTGCCCGTCAGACACTGTCTCCGATAGGGATTACCTATCTGGGTTAGAGTAGCCATACAACAAGGGTAGTATCCCAACAACGCCTCCGGTGAAACTGGCGTCCCACCTTCTTTGGCTCCTACCTATCCTGTACATGTGGCACAGATACTCAATATCAAACTGCAGTAAAGCTCCATGGGGTCTTTCCGTCCTGTCGCGGGTAACCTGCATCTTCACAGGTACTAAAATTTCACCGAGTCTCTCGTTGAGACAGTGCCCAAATCATTACGCCTTTCGTGCGGGTCGGAACTTACCCGACAAGGAATTTCGCTACCTTAGGACCGTTATAGTTACGGCCGCCGTTTACTGGGGCTTCAATTCATACCTTCGACTTACGTCTAAGCACTCCTCTTAACCTTCCAGCACCGGGCAGGCGTCACCCCCTATACATCATCTTACGATTTAGCAGAGAGCTGTGTTTTTGATAAACAGTTGCTTGGGCCTTTTCACTGCGGCTCAGTTATACTGAGCGCCCCTTCTCCCGAAGTTACGGGGCCATTTTGCCGAGTTCCTTAACGAGAGTTCTCTCGATCACCTGAGGCTACTCGCCTCGACTACCTGTGTCGGTTTGCGGTACGGGTAGTATATAGATTAGCGCTAGAAGCTTTTCTCGGCAGCCTGACATCAGGGACTCGCTAGCCTTAGCTAGCTCCCCATCACAGCTCAATGTTACAGGTAAAAGCATTTGACTCTTACCACACCTCACTGCTTAGACCAGAATCCATTCACTGGCTTCCCTTAGCCTTCTGCGTCACTCCTTCACTCTATATACTAGTACAGGAATATCAACCTGTTGTCCATCGAATACACCTTTCGGTCTCTCCTTAGGTCCCGACTAACCCAGGGCGGACGAGCCTTCCCCTGGAAACCTTAGTCTTACGGTGGATGGGATTCTCACCCATCTTGCGCTACTCATACCGGCATTCTCACTTCTATGCGTTCCAGTACTCCTCACGGTATACCTTCTCCACACATAGAACGCTCTCCTACCATCCTTTAAAAGGATCCACAGCTTCGGTAAATTGTTTTAGCCCCGGTACATTTTCGGCGCAGGGTCACTCGACTAGTGAGCTATTACGCACTCTTTGAATGAATAGCTGCTTCTAAGCTAACATCCTAGTTGTCTGTGCAACCCCACATCCTTTTCCACTTAACAATTATTTTGGGACCTTAGCTGGTGGTCTGGGCTGTTTCCCTTTCGACTACGGATCTTAGCACTCGCAGTCTGACTGCCGACCATAAATCATTGGCATTCGGAGTTTATCTGAGATTGGTAATCCGAGATGGACCCCTCACCCAAACAGTGCTCTACCTCCAAGATTCTTAATGTCGACGCTAGCCCTAAAGCTATTTCGGAGAGAACCAGCTATCTCCAAGTTCGTTTGGAATTTCTCCGCTACCCACAAGTCATCCAAGCACTTTTCAACGTGCCCTGGTTCGGTCCTCCAGTGAGTTTTACCTCACCTTCAACCTGCTCATGGGTAGGTCACATGGTTTCGGGTCTACGACCACATACTATACCGCCCTATTCAGACTCGGTTTCCCTACGGCTCCGTCTCTTCAACTTAACCTCGCATGTGATCGTAACTCGCCGGTTCATTCTACAAAAGGCACGCTCTCACCCATTAACGGGCTCGAACTTCTTGTAGGCACACGGTTTCAGGTTCTATTTCACTCCCCTCCCGGGGTGCTTTTCACCTTTCCCTCACGGTACTGGTTCACTATCGGTCACTAGGGAGTATTTAGGGTTGGGAGATGGTCCTCCCAGATTCCGACGGGATTCCTCGTGTCCCGCCGTACTCAGGATACTGCTAGGTTCATAGACTATTTTAAATACGAGGCTCTCACTCTCTTTGGCTGACCTTCCCATGTCATTCTTCTATAATCTACTTCACCATAGCGCAGTCCTACAACCCCGAGTGGTAAACCACTCGGTTTGCCCTCCTGCCGTTTCGCTCGCCGCTACTCAGGCAATCGCTTTTGCTTTCTCTTCCTGCAGCTACTTAGATGTTTCAGTTCACTGCGTCTTCCCTCTTATCTCTTAACGACATAAGATACTAGCCATTAGCTAGTGGGTTCCCCCATTCGGACATCTCTGGATCATCGCTTACTTACAGCTACCCAAAGCATTTCGTCGTTTGTCACGTCCTTCATCGGCTCCTAGTGCCAAGGCATCCACCGTGCGCCCTTACTAACTTAACCTCTTTTCTTAACTCTACCTGAATTAAGTAAACTCATTATGCGTTCAGCGTTTCGGTTTATTTCTTGTTACTTTCTTTGATATAGTTATTCAATTTTCAATGTTCTTTTAGGATAC
>NZ_JBTGGE020000077.1:0-1932 GCF_054331515.2 Streptococcus sp. 10F2
TCCTTATTTAAGATACCACATCCATAGCTTTTTTCAAAGAAATTGAACCCAGGCTAAGTTCTTGTGAAAAAAGATGCCATCGCTTCGGAATAAACTCCTGCATCGATGTCCCTATTTTTCTTTAGAACTTCCCGCAAGCGGGACGCCTTTAGTATCTTAATGGAGCCTAGCGGGATCGAACCGCTGACCTCCTGCGTGCAAAGCAGGCGCTCTCCCAGCTGAGCTAAGGCCCCTTCCTATTCATGTAGGATTTCTTTTTCTCTGTCATCTACATGACCTCTCAAAACTGAACAAGTACCAATGTGCTTCCTTTTTCCTTAGAAAGGAGGTGATCCAGCCGCACCTTCCGATACGGCTACCTTGTTACGACTTCACCCCAATCATCTATCCCACCTTAGGCGGCTGGCTCCTAAATGGTTACCTCACCGACTTCGGGTGTTACAAACTCTCGTGGTGTGACGGGCGGTGTGTACAAGGCCCGGGAACGTATTCACCGCGGCGTGCTGATCCGCGATTACTAGCGATTCCGACTTCATGTAGGCGAGTTGCAGCCTACAATCCGAACTGAGACTGGCTTTAAGAGATTTGCTTGCCGTCACCGACTTGCCGCTCGTTGTACCAGCCATTGTAGCACGTGTGTAGCCCAGGTCATAAGGGGCATGATGATTTGACGTCATCCCCACCTTCCTCCGGTTTATTACCGGCAGTCTCGCTAGAGTGCCCAACTTAATGATGGCAACTAACAATAAGGGTTGCGCTCGTTGCGGGACTTAACCCAACATCTCACGACACGAGCTGACGACAACCATGCACCACCTGTCACCGATGCTCCGAAGAGAAACCCTATCTCTAGAGTGGTCATCGGGATGTCAAGACCTGGTAAGGTTCTTCGCGTTGCTTCGAATTAAACCACATGCTCCACCGCTTGTGCGGGCCCCCGTCAATTCCTTTGAGTTTCAACCTTGCGGTCGTACTCCCCAGGCGGAGTGCTTAATGCGTTAGCTGCGGCACTAAGCCCCGGATAGGGCCTAACACCTAGCACTCATCGTTTACGGCGTGGACTACCAGGGTATCTAATCCTGTTCGCTACCCACGCTTTCGAGCCTCAGCGTCAGTTACAGACCAGAGAGCCGCTTTCGCCACCGGTGTTCCTCCATATATCTACGCATTCCACCGCTACACATGGAATTCCACTCTCCCCTTCTGCACTCAAGTTGAACAGTTTCCAAAGCATACTATGGTTAAGCCACAGCCTTTAACTTCAGACTTATCCAACCGCCTGCGCTCGCTTTACGCCCAATAAATCCGGATAACGCTCGGGACCTACGTATTACCGCGGCTGCTGGCACGTAGTTAGCCGTCCCTTTCTGGTAAGTTACCGTCACAGTGTGAACTTTCCACTCTCACACTCGTTCTTCTCTTACAACAGAGCTTTACGATCCGAAAACCTTCTTCACTCACGCGGCGTTGCTCGGTCAGGGTTGCCCCCATTGCCGAAGATTCCCTACTGCTGCCTCCCGTAGGAGTCTGGGCCGTGTCTCAGTCCCAGTGTGGCCGTTCACCCTCTCAGGTCGGCTATGTATCGTCGCCTAGGTGAGCCTTTACCTCACCTACTAGCTAATACAACGCAGGTCCATCTGGTAGTGATGCAGTTGCATCTTTCAAATAGATATCATGCAATATCCATTGTTATGCGGTATTAGCTATCGTTTCCAATAGTTATCCCCCGCTACCAGGCAGGTTACCTACGCGTTACTCACCCGTTCGCAACTCCTCAAGAAGAGCAAGCTCTTCTCTCAGCGTTCTACTTGCATGTATTAGGCACGCCGCCAGCGTTCATCCTGAGCCAGGATCAAACTCTCATCAAAAGTTTGAGCTGCTGCTCATTTCTGTCACTGACAGATTTATTGCTTTTTCATTGACAGGTAGTAT
>NZ_JBTGGE020000078.1:0-5118 GCF_054331515.2 Streptococcus sp. 10F2
TAAAAAACAAGCTCACTTCTTCTCAGTTGAAAACTTACATAGAGAAACATTTGTCAATCATCCGTCCAGGTCGAACCTTTAAAAGGCGACTGAGAACTCAATCAGTAGTAAGCTTCACCTATAGAATATCATAATTTTTAAAAAAGGTCACAAAACCTTTATTTGGTATGCACAAAAAGACCACATTTGAAAGTCTGATGTAATTATGAGCTTTCAAATGTGGTCTTATTTTAAATTCTAGGTCTTAACTTAATGACATTGGGCGTCAAGCCTAGTCTTTTCCTATTATGAGTTATTCAGCTGATTCGGTTTCATTTAAAATGGAAGCAATTTTGGTGTTGATGAGATCAATGGCAACCTTGTTGGTGACTCCTTCGGGAATAATCACATCTGCGTAGCGCTTGGTTGGCTCGATAAATTGGTGGTACATGGGTTTTACGACCTCAAGGTATTGCGTAATGACAGAGTCGAGGCTACGCCCACGTTCTTCGATGTCTCGTTTAATCCGTCGAATGATACGGACATCGTCATCTGTGTCCACGAAGATTTTAATATCCATGAGGTCACGAAGACGCTGATCTTCAAGTACTAGAATTCCTTCAACAATAAAGACATCTTGTGGTTCTTGGCGATAGCTATGTTTACTGCGAGTGTGGGCTGTGTAGTCGTAAGTTGGAATGTCCACAGGCCGCCCCGCACGTAGTTCGCTCAATTGTTCAATCATCAAATCTGTGTCAAATGCAAAGGGATGGTCATAGTTGGTTTTGACCCGCTCCTCAGGAGTTAAATGAGATTGATCCTTATAGTAGGAGTCGTGTTCGATCATGGCAATCTTAGCATTTGGGAAATTGGACAAGATTGCTCGAGATACGCTGGTTTTTCCTCCACCAGATCCACCTGTTACACCGATAATGATTGGTTTTTTATGCATGAAATCGTCCTCTCTATTTTTCCTATTCATTGTACACTATTTTTAGAGCTATGTCAGTAGGCTAGTCCATGTTATAATGGAGTGAGGTGAAAAAAATGATTACATTTGGAATTTTAGCAACTAGTCCAATCGCCCACGAATGGATGAAAGCTGTGACAGCAGCAGGGGGATATCGACTTGGTGCGGTTTACTCTCGAAGTCTTGAGAAAGCTCAAGCATTTGCGGACCAATATGGTTCTGAAATAGAAACGTATGATTCTTTGGAAGCTTTCCTTATGGATTCAAGTCTGGATTTGATTTACATCGCTTCTCCCAACGGCCTTCACTTTCAACATAGTCGTTTGGCTCTTGAAGCGGGTAAACATGTAGTAGTGGAAAAGCCGGCAGTTTTACGTCCATCCGAGTGGACAATAGTATATTCCTTGGCCAAGGAAAAGAAGGTTATGCTCTTTGAAGCAGCACGGAATGTGCATGAAAAGGCTGTAGCTCTTGTTTCTGATTTTTTGAAAGATAAGGAAATCTTGGGGGCTAATCTGCGTTATGGAAAATATTCTTCGAAAATGCCAGCTCTTTTAGCGGGTGAGTTACCGAATGTCTTTTCTGCAAAATTTGGTGGTGGTGCTCTGATGGATTTGGGAATCTATCCCTTATATGTGGCTCACTACTGGTTTGGGAAACCAGCTCAGGTTTCGTATCAAGCTCAAAAATGGGATTGGGATGTTGATTTGGCCGGACAGGCAAACTTACTGTATCCAGGTAGTTTGGTGACTCTTCAAACGGCAAAAAATTACACAACTTATCTCCCAAGTGAGATCTATACTAGTCAAGGAACCTTGATAGTAGATTCAGTGGAGGAAATCAAGTCTGCTCGCTTTAGAGACTTGACTGGAGGAGAAGAAGTTCTTCCAGTCCAAGTTGCCAGTCATCAGATGGAAGAAGAGGCGGCAGCATTTGCGCAGATGATTGAGAGAGAAGATTGGCTTAGCTGGGAAAAGTGGACACAGCTGGCACTAGATGTCCATGAAACCATGTGGAAACTACGCCAGGATGCAGCTATTGTATTTGAAGGAGACCAAGATGTTGAATAATTTCCCCCAAATTTGGCAGGAACGCTGGCAGACTCAGGGATTTGAAGAAGCTACGCCAATTCAGGAAGCTTTATGGGAGCCCATTCAAGCTGGGGAGTCTCTATTAGGAATTAGCCCAACAGGAACAGGGAAAACGCTAGCTTATTTGTTGCCTCTTTTACTAAAGGTACGTAAAGGGCAAGGTCAGCAGGTACTTATTTTAGCTCCTAATAGTGAGTTGGCAGGTCAAATTTATGAAGTGACACAGGCTTGGGCACAGGACTTGGGACTTAAGACTCAACTCTTTCTATCTGGTTCTAGTCAAAAACGGCAAATCGAACGTTTGAAGAAAGGACCCGAAGTTTTGATTGGAACTCCTGGACGGGTTTTAGAATTGGTTAAACTCAAAAAAATCAAATTGTTAGCGATTGATACCATCGTCTTGGATGAATTTGACCAGTTACTGAGCACCTCACAATTGCCATTTGTAGATCGTCTATTGACCTATGTTCCTAAGACTCATACACATATCTATATGAGTGCGACTCAGGGAATTCCAATGGATCAGTTACAGGAAGGGACTCGCTTGATCACACTAGGTCAAGAAGAGGAAGCTAACCATCTACAGCACTTCTATATGCGAGTGGCTCAACGTGATAAGGTGGCAACTCTTCGAAAACTTTTAGCAGTTGATGATTTTCGTGCCTTGGCCTTTTTCAATAGCCTCTCTGATGTAGGCAATGCAGAGGAGAAATTACAGTACCATCATTTGCCAGCTTATTCTTTGGCTAGTGATATTAATGTACAAATGCGCAAACAGATTTTGGATCGTTTTAAAGATGGTTCTATTTCCCTTCTTATAGCCACTGATTTAGTAGCAAGAGGGATTGATATTCAAGGGCTAGACTGTGTGATTCAGGTGGATTTGGCACGAGATAAAGACACCTATACCCATCGAGCAGGACGGACAGGGCGCATGGGACGACCAGGTTATGTGATTACCTTTGTCAGCCATCCTCAGGAATTGAAACAGCTGAAAAAATATGCCAAGGTTTCTGAAATTCAATTAAAAAATCAAGAGTTATTTTTAGTAAATGAAGATTAAAAATCCGTTTGGGACTCTTCCCAAAACGGATTTTTTTCAGAGAATCGAAGTTTTTTAACCAAATGTATTGTAAATTATACAAAAGTTATGTATAATATTCACATCAAAACAAGAGGTGATCTCATATGAAAGTAAAAACTATTTTGAAAAGTATAGCTGTTCTAGGTTTGGGGCTTAGTTTGGTAGCCTGTGGTTCTAGTACTGGTTCCACTCCGGATGCTATTAAAGAAAAAGGGAAATTGGTAGTCGCAACCAGCCCAGACTATGCCCCATTTGAATTCCAGACCCTAATTGACGGAAAGAATCAAGTTGTCGGTGCGGATATTTCTTTAGCTCAAGATATCGCAGATGAATTAGGTGTAGAGCTTGAGGTTTCGACTATGAGCTTTGATAATGTATTGTCTACCCTCCAGAGTGGTAAGGCGGATCTAGCCATTTCGGGTCTGACTAGTACACCTGAGCGGGAAGCAGTTCTCTCTTTCTCAGATTCCTATTATGAAAATGGTCACTCGCTCCTAGTTCGGATGGATGACAAAGATAACTATCCATCTTTGGCTTCTTTTAAAGGGAAAAAAGTAGCTGCTCAGAAAGGCTCTATTCCAGAACAAATGGTTAAGGATCAGTTAGCGGATGCGGAGTTAGTCTCTCTCCAAGCCATGGGGGAAGCAATCAACGAATTGGTAGCAGGAAAAGTGGATGCTGTAGCCATTGATGAACCAGTAGCTCTGGGTTATGTAAGTCAAAATAAGCAATTGGCTATAGCTGCAGCAGGTATTAAGACAGATGATTCTCAAGGTAATGCGGTTGCCATGCAAAAAGATAACAAGGAATTGCAAGAAGTTGTCAACAAGGTTATTGCCAAGGTTAAGAAAGACGGTAGCTACACTAAATATCTAGAAGAAGCAAGTAAGTACACGGTAGCTGAATAGGAGAGATGACATGAAATTAAAGACGGTATTGAAAAGTGTTGGGCTTCTGGCTCTTGGATTGGCATTAACGGCTTGTGGTACTAGCACCGCAGCCTCTAGTCCAGAGTCTATCAAAGAAAAAGGGAAGTTGATTGTCGCAACGAGTCCAGACTATGCTCCTTTTGAATTCCAAACGCTTATCGATGGGAAAAATCAAGTTGTTGGTGCGGATATTTCTTTGGCTCAGGATATTGCGGATGAGCTAGGCGTTGAATTAGAAGTTTCGACTATGAGTTTTGACAATGTCTTAACGAGTGTGACAGGTGGCAAAGCTGACCTAGCCCTTGCTGGTCTCTCTAAAACACCAGAACGGGAAGAGGTAGTCACCTTCTCTGATTCCTATTATGAAAATGGACGTGTACTTCTAGTTCGCTCAGAAGATACGAATAGCCTTAAAGACCTAGAAAGTTTCAAAGGTAAAAAAGTAGCCGCTCAAAAAGGAACACTCGAAGAACAATTGGCAAAAGAGCAACTGGCTTCCGCTGAATTGGTTTCTCTCCAAGCTATGGGTGAGGCCATCAACGAATTGGTTGCCGGTAAAGTAGATGCAGTAGCCATTGATGAAGCCGTAGCTCTTGGTTATGTATCGCAAAATGATAAATTGGCCATTTCAGATGCAGAGCTGAAAACCCAAGAAACCGTCGGTACAGCTGTTGCTATGCAAAAAGACAACAAGGAACTGCAAAAAGTTGTCAATAAAGTTATTGCCAAGGTTAAAAAAGACGGCAGCTATGCTAAGTATTTGGAAGAAGCAAGTAAATACACGGTTGTTGAGGAATAATTATACATATGTAGAAGGTTGGGGGAACTCAACCTTTTCTTTTTTACAAGCTAGAGGTTGAGGCCTTATGATCCATACAGCCATGATTTCCATGAGGCAGGAATGCAGGAGATGTAACAGACCTTCCTATCTGAAGTAGCTAGTATAGTCATTTAGTTTTTAAATAGTATGTTATTGCATCAGTTATAGAGTCCATTTTACGAAGTAATTCTGTAACTGATTTTTTTAAAATAGCCCAGCTTTTTTCAATAGGATTTAATTCTGGA
>NZ_JBTGGE020000079.1:0-4625 GCF_054331515.2 Streptococcus sp. 10F2
TCAGAATATAGAATAAGAGCCTGAATTTTTCTATGATGTTGAGCATTCTCTTTGTTTTTCAGTGCCTGTTTTAATTCTTTAACTTGTGATTTGCTTAGTTCTGTTTTCATATCTACATTATATCGATATTTTTGATTTTTGTTAAGTATTAAAGTCGCTAACGATACCCTATTCACCCATTACAGTTGACAAAGAGCCAAAAAAATCACAGACAAATTTGTATCTTTTGGTAAAAACCAAGTACAAATTGTCTGTGATTTCTATTTATTGGCTAGTTTTTGTCCAACCTCATTTTTTATGATATCAGACTAGCTTTAGTCTTCTTTTCTGCGACGCTTACGAGCACCAGCAAGAAGTCCAAGTAAAGTAAGTCCTGTCATTGTGAGAGCTAGATTTGCTTCATCACCTGTATTCGGAAGTTGGCCTTTAGCATCCTTCTTAGCTTGAAGTGCTGTATCAGAAGCTTTAGCTTGATGAGTCGCTTTCGCATCACCAGCTTGAGCACTTGGATTAATCGCGTTAATTGCTTCAATTCCTAGTGTTTTCGCTCCTTCTACGCCTGCATTCGTAGTCGCTGCATCAATCGCTGCTTTTGCTTTAGCGGCTTCTGCATCAACTTGAGCTTTGGCAGCTGCTTTCTCCTCGTCTGTTAGATCAGTACGAGCATCCAATTCTGCCTTCTTAGCGTTAGCTGCTTCATCGATAGCTTTCTTCGCTGCATCTTTCACAACAGCAACTGGGTTAATCGCTTTAATCGTATCAACACCTGTTTGTAGAGCTGAAGCTACTGCTTCATCTGTTGTTGCTGCATCAATCGCTGCAATTGCTTTCGCTGCTTCTGCATCAACTTCCGCCTTAGCAGTTGCTTTCTCCTCGTCTGTTAAATCAGTACGAGCATCAATTTCTGCTTTCTTAGCTACGGCAAGATCACCAATTGTTTTCTTAACTGCATCTTTGGTAACTGATCCTGGATTGATTGCTTTGATGGCTTCTACACCTGCATTCTTAGCAGAATCTACACCTGCATTCGTTGTTGCTTGATCAATTGCAGACTTAGCTTTCGCTGCCTCTGTATCAACTTCTGCCTTAGCAGCTGCTTTCTCCTCGTCTGTTAGGTCAGTACGAGCATCAATTTCTGCCTTCTTAGCTGTAGCTGCTTCATCAATAGCTTTCTTAGCATCTGTCTTCACAACAGCAACTGGGTTAATTGCCTTGATTGTCTCAACACCTGCTTGTAGAGCTGAAGCTACTGCTTCATCTGTTGTTGCTGCATCAATCGCTGCAATTGCTTTCGCTGCTTCTGTATCAACTTGAGCTTTGGCAGCTGCTTTCTCCTCGTCTGTTAGATCAGTACGAGCATCAATTTCTGCCTTCTTAGCTGCGGCAAGGTCACCGATAGTTTTCTTAACGGTATCTTTCGCTGTTGCATCTGGATTGATTGCTTTAATCGTATCAACACCAGTATTCTTAGCAGAGTCTACAGCTGCACTTGTTGTTGCTTGATCAATTACAGATTTAGCTTTCGCTGCTTCTGTATCAACTTCTGCCTTAGCAGCAGCTTTCTCCTCGTCTGTTAAATCAGTACGAGCATCCAATTCTGCTTTCTTAGCGTTAGCTGCTTCATCAATAGCTTTCTTAGCTGCATCTTTAGCAACTGAGCCTGGATTGATTGCTTTAATCGTATCAACACCAGTATTCTTAGCAGAATCTACACCTGCATTCGTTGTTGCTTGATCAATTGCAGATTTAGCTTTCGCTGCTTCTGCATCAACTTGAGCTTTGGCAGCTGCTTTCTCCTCGTCTGTTAGATCAGTACGAGCATCCAATTCTGCCTTCTTAGCGTTAGCTGCTTCATCGATTGCTTTCTTAGCATCTGTCTTCACAACAGCAACTGGATTAATTGCCTTGATTGTCTCAACACCTGCTTCTAAAGCTGAAGCTACTGCTTCATCTGTTGTTGCTGCATCAATCGCTGCAATTGCTTTCGCTGCTTCTGTATCAACTTCTGCCTTGGCAGTTGCTTTCTCCTCGTCTGTTAAATCAGTACGAGCATCAATTTCTACTTTCTTAGCTGCGGCAAGATCACCAATTGTTTTCTTAACGGTATCTTTAGCAACTGAGCCTGGATTGATTGCTTTGATAGCTTCTACACCAGTATTCTTAGCAGAACCTACACCTGCATTCGTTGTTGCTTGATCAATTGCAGATTTAGCTTTCGCCGCTTCTGCATCGACTTGAGCTTTGGCAACTGTTTTCTCCTCGTCTGTTAGATCAGTACGAGCATCAATTTCTGCCTTCTTAGCTATAGCTGCTTCATCAATAGCTTTCTTAGCATCAGTCTTAGCAACTGCATCTGGGTTAATCGCTTTAATCGTATCAACACCTGCTTGTAGAGCTGAAGCTACTGCTTCATCTGTTGTTGCTGCATCAATCGCTGCAATTGCTTTCGCTGCTTCTGTATCAACTTCTGCCTTGGCAGCTGCTTTCTCCTCGTCTGTCAAGTCAGTACGAGCATCAATTTCTGCCTTCTTAGCTGCGGCAAGGTCACCGATAGTTTTCTTAACGGTATCTTTCGCTGTTGCATCTGGATTGATAGCTTTAATCGTATCAACACCAGTATTCTTAGCAAAATCTACACCTGCATTCGTTGTTGCTGCATCAATCGCATCTTTAGCTTTCACAGCTTCTGCATCAACTTGATTCTTAGCAGCTGCTTTCTCCTCGTCTGTTAGGTCAGTACGAGCATCCAATTCTGCTTTCTTAGCTGTAGCTGCTTCATCAATGGCTTTCTTAGCACTATCTTTAGCTACTGCATCTGGGTTAATCGCTTGGATATTATCAGCTCCATCCTTCAAAGCCGCATCTACTGCTGCTTCTGTTGGTGCCTTATCAATTGCATCTTTAGCTTTCGCTGCTTCTGCATCAACTTGATCTTTAGCAGCTTCTTTTTCTTCATCTGTCAAATCAGGACGAAGATCAATTTCTGCTTTCTTAGCCTGGACAAGAGCATCCAATGTTTTCTTAACCGCATCCTTGGTTGTTGCTGGTGGATTAATAGCCTTGATAGTATCAACACCTGCAGTCTTAGCTTCTTCAACTCCTGCATTTGTTGTCGCTGCATCTACTGCATCTTTAGCTTTCGTTGCTTCTGCATCAACTTGTTCTTTAGCTGCCGCTTTTTCTTCAGCAGTCAAGTCTGGACGTGCATCCAACTCTGCTTTCTTAGCTTTCGCTGCTTCATCAATGGCTTTCTTAGCACTATCTTTAGCTACTGCATCTGGATTAATAGCCTTGATAGTATCAACACCAGTATTTTCAGCTGAGTCTACACCTGCATTTGTTGTTGCTGCATCAATCGCTTCTTTAGCTTTCGCCGCTTCTGCATCAACTTGTTCTTTAGCTGCTGCTTTCTCTTCGTCTGTCAAGTCTGGACGTGCATCGATTTCTGCTTTCTTCGCTGTAGCGGCATCATCAATGGCTTTCTTAGCTTCTGGCTTCGCAACTGCATCTGGGTTAATAGCTTTAACAGTATCAACACCTGCAGTCTTAGCTTCCTCAACTCCTGCATTTGTTGTCGCTGCATCTACTGCATCTTTAGCTTTCGTTGCTTCTGCATCAACTTGAGCCTTAGCTGCTGCTTTCTCTTCGTCTGTCAAGTCTGGACGTGCATCGATTTCTGCTTTCTTCGCTGTAGCGGCATCATCGATCGCTTTCTTAGCTGCATCTTTAGCTACTGGAGTTTCTGGAACTGCCTTAATCGCTGTTTCACCTGCAGTCTTAGCTTCTTCAACTCCTGCATTTGTTGTTGCTGCATCAATCGCTTCTTTAGCTTTCACAGCTTCTGCATCAACTTGATCCTTAGCTGCCGCTTTTTCTTCAGCAGTCAAGCTATCGTTCGCATCAATCGCTTCTTTCTTAGCTTTCGCTGCTTCATCGATCGCTTTCTTAGCTTCAGGCTTCGCAACTGCATCTGGATTAATAGCTTTAACAGTATCAACACCTGCAGTCTTAGCTTCTTCAACTCCTGCATTTGTTGTCGCTGCATCTACTGCATCTTTAGCTTTCGTTGCTTCTGCATCAACTTGTTCTTTAGCTGCTGCTTTCTCTTCGTCCGTCAAGTCTGGACGTGCATCGATTTCTGCTTTCTTCGCTGTAGCGGCATCATCGATCGCTTTCTTAGCTTCTGGCTTAGCAACTGGAGTTTCTGGAACTGCCTTAATCGCTGTTTCACCTGCAGTCTTAGCTTCCTCAACTCCTGCATTCGTTGTTGCTGCATCAATCGCATCTTTAGCTTTCGCTGCTTCTGCATCAACTTGTTCTTTAGCTGCCGCTTTTTCTTCAGCAGTCAAGCTATCGTTCGCATCAATCGCTTCTTTCTTAGCTTTCGCTGCTTCATCGATGGCTTTCTTAGCTTCTGGCTTAACAACTGCATCTGGGTTAATAGCTTTAACAGTATCAACACCTGTAGTCTTAGCTTCCTCAACTCCTGCATTTGTTGTCGCTGCATCTACTGCATCTTTAGCTGCCTTAGCTTCTGCATCAACTTGAGCCTTAGCTGCTGCTTTCTCTTCGTCTGTCAAGTCTGGACGTGCATCGATTTCTGCTTTCTTCGCTGTAGCGGCATC
>NZ_JBTGGE020000080.1:0-4338 GCF_054331515.2 Streptococcus sp. 10F2
CTTTTCCCAACTGTATAAAGTATTGATGCTAATATTAAATAAAGCTGCTGTTTCTTTACGTGTATGTCCCTCTTTAACATATTCAAGGACCCGTTTTCTAAAATCAATTCCGTATGCCATAAAAACAGTATATCATATACAGTTTATAATCTAAAAGAGTATAACAAACTCAGAATAAATAGGAATTGCTTCGAGTGGGCTATAATACTCAAAAATTACTTGGAATTCAAGACCTAAACATTACGTTTGATAAGGAATGGCTTATTTATCGTAAAAACAAACGAAATAGATCGGTGTCTCCATAGACAAACGTCCTTGTTACTGTCTATCTGGTGAAATTGCTTGGGAATCCACTGAGGATGTCTACTGATTTTAACGATTGTCAGGAATTTTTTCGCATAGGTTAGTTGATGATTACGGTTTGCTGAATAATTTTAGGAGGAAGAGCTCATTTTTAGATTCTTTTTCTACATACTATTGACTCATGAATAAGGGCATAGGATAATAATTTAAGGTATTTATGAAAGGTAGATTATATGACCGTTATCGATCAATTTGAGAAGAATTTGTTAGAATCCTTGAAATTTAGTTTTATTCATAAAGAATTTGGGCAGAATCAGTCTCATGCGCCGAAGCTATTGATTAATCAGGATGAAACAAAGCGTTATGTTTTACTTGATTTACAAGAAGAATTGGCTAAGGCGACCAATTTTTATTTTTCTGTAGCTTTTGTTACTCAATCTGGGATTGCCTTGATTAAGAGTCAGTTATCTGATTTGCATGATAGAGGTGTTCAAGGTAAAATTCTAATCTCTCCTTATCTAGATTTTAATGATCCTTTAGCAATGAGGGAATTGCTGAAGTTAAAAAATGTGGAAGTTCGTTTGGCGCCAGAAAATCTACAGTTGCATTCAAAAGTTTATTTAATCGATCAAGGTGTAAGGCAAGTTCTGATAAGTGGAAGTTCTAATTTAACTGGGAATGCTTTGAAGAAAAATTATGAATGGAACATTAAACTAACTTCTACTGAAAACGGAGACCTTATTTCAGCTAGTAAAACTGAATTTTTTAGAATTTGGGATCAATCATCCTTGCTAACTGAGGAGATTATAGAGCGATACAGCCAGAAGCGAAAAACAAGGATATTTGTTGATGTAGAAGAGGCAGAAAAATCAAGCTATGTCACAAAATTGGAACCTAATAAAATGCAAGCTTCTGCTTTGACAGCTTTGGAATATAAAAGACAATTGGGACAGAAAAAGTCCTTGGTGATTAGTGCTACGGGGACTGGGAAAACTTATCTTGCGGCTTTTGATGTTAGGAACTATAAGCCGGATCGTTTTTTATTTTTAGTACACCGGGAGCAAATTTTAGAAAAAGCTATTGAGAGTTTTCAAGCAGTTATTGGATTTGAAGATGGGCAAGCGGTAATTTATAAACCGGGATTGGATGTTAGTGAGATTCCTTATTTATTTGCGACTGTTCAAACATTATCACGGGATGAGCATTTGAATCGTTTTACTTCGGATTATTTTGATTATATCTTGATTGATGAGGTTCATAAAGCAGGTGCGAGCTCCTATAAAAAGATTTTGGCCCATTTTGATCCTGATTTTCTCCTTGGAATGACAGCTACACCTGAACGGACAGATGGTCAAAATATCTATGAGTTGTTTGATTATCAGGTGGCATATGAAATTCGACTTCAGGAAGCACTAGATAATGATCTACTTTGCCCCTTTATTTATTATGGAGTGACGGATATCCGGGTAGATGGTGAACTATTAGATGATACAGCGGATTTTAATAGTTTGATTTCGTCAGCTAGATTCCAGCATTTGATTGAGAAGATTAGCTATTATGGTCACTCGGGTGAGCAAGTAAAAGGATTAGTATTTTGTTCACGTAAAGAAGAGGCGAAAGAACTGGCTAGGCTGTTTACAGAACATGGTTGGCCATCACAGTCCTTGGATGGCGATGATTCACAGGCGACACGTTATCAAGCTGTTAAAAACCTAGAAGAAGGCAGACTTTTCTATTTATTTACAGTGGATATTTTTAACGAGGGGATTGACATTCCGAGTGTCAATCAAGTTGTTATGTTGCGGAACACTCAATCGAGCATCGTGTTTGTTCAACAGTTAGGACGGGGGCTTCGAAAACATTCTGAAAAAGAATTCGTTACAATAATTGATTTCATTGGTAACTATAAGAATAATTATTTGATTCCAATTGCTTTGTTTGGAGATCAATCAATGAATAAGGAAAACTACCGTCGTGAAGTTAGAGACTCTGCCGCAATTAAAGGTCTAACAACTGTGAACTTTGAAGCGGTAGCGCGGAAACAGATTTTTGACGCTATTACAAATACCAGTTTATCGGCAATAGCTATGTTAAGAAATTCTTTTAAAGATTTAGAAAATCGATTGGGAAGAATTCCGAGGATGGTAGATTTTCTTGAAAATAACCAGGTGGATCCGTTAATATTTTTTGAAAACAATAGTTTTCGCGCCTATTATCAAGTTGTCTCTAAGTTTTCAACAGAAAATCTTCACTACACTGCGGATGAAGCTCGTGTTTTAGAATTTTTGACTTTTGAGATTCTCGATGGGAAGCGTCCACATGAGCTTCTCCTACTGGAAGAGTTAATTAAACATGATTATATATCCAGAGATGGATTTGTCCAACTATTGTCCTCTAAAGGAATTTCGACTGATCCGGCAGTCATTAGATCTATGGAACGAATTTTAACTCTTGTCTTTCTTAAACAGTCAGAGCAGAAGAGATTTGGGACTGCACCACTCCTTTATGTGAGTGAGACAGGTTACTCTCTATCACCGGAGGTTCGAGAATTTTTAAATGATTTGACCTTCAAACTAGAGTTTATAGACATTTTGCAAGTTGGACTTAAGAAGAGCGCTAATTATCCTAATCTGTTAACGGTTGGTCAGCGCTATACTCGGCGGGATGCTCTCAAATTTTTGAATTTTGAAAAGGACAATACACCACAAAATATTGGTGGTTATATGATCGATGATTATTCAAATTCGTGTCCAATCTTTGTTACCTATCATAAAGATGATGATATAAGTGAAACTATAAAATATGAAGATGAATTCCTAAGTGAAAATACCATGAGATGGTATTCAAAAAATAATCGGAGTTTCAAGTCGCGTGATGTAAGTAGGATTTTAAACTCTGGTGAAAACAACTTACGTTTGGAAATGTTTGTTAAAAAGGATGATTCGGAAAAAGGAGAATTTTATTATTTGGGTCCGGTTCGAGTAATACCAGGTTCAGCTCAGGAAGTTCAGAGAGAAAATGGAAAACTTGTTTCTATGATCTTTGAATTAGAGAAACCGGTAGATCCCTCTTTATATAGATATATTACAGAAAAATAAAAGAAGTGGATCTTAAATATGATCCACTTCTTTTATTGTAAGTAGCTTTACAGCAGGAATATCAACAGGTGCCCAATTAAGGGTTGAAAGCTGCTCAGGAGTTAGCCAGATTGCTTGTTGGTGTTCTAGCAGTTCTAGGTTGCCCGACAGTAATTTAGATAAATAAGTTTTCATACGAACTGTTCCGAATTCATAATTATGATGTGCTTCGTTAAGGAAACTCATAACCTGGATCTCGGAGGCAAATTCTTCTTTAATTTCACGGATAAGAGCTTGTTCAGGATCTTCACCCGGTTCAACTTTTCCACCAGGGAACTCCCAATATCCGGCGAGACTTTTCCCCTTAGGACGTTGAGCGCAGAAGATTTTGCCGTCTTTGACAATAGCGGCGGCAACTACCTCAATGATTCTATCTGACATAAACTTTCCTCCTTCTAAGATATTACCATATTTGCTGGTAGGGAGATGACTTATTATTTCTTGAGAAAGTAAAGGTAAAGGAATACACTTAAAAAGTTTTAAGTATACTAGCAATTTATTGAATTAGACTAGTACCGGGATGATTAGCAGTGATATAATAAAATTGTTTAGTACCTTGAAAGGAGAAAAGAATGGATTTTATACTTGAAAATGAGAAGAAAGTATTCATTAATTTTGAAGAGGGTAGATGGTATTTTCCAGGAGGAAAAGATCTCGAAAAGACTTCTGCTAGTAACGCATATGTTGAAACATTTAAAGATAATAAAATTGAATCATTAGCAAGGGAAATTTGTCAAAATTCGTTAGATGCAACTGATGGATCAGGAAAGCTAATACTCATTTAAAATCAAAAATAGCAGAAGTCCATTCTCTGTGAACAATGGATCTTAACTGAGTGGATGATAGACTTTGAATAACTTCTTGAAGTTTATCAATGACCTCATTTAATGTTTTAAAA
>NZ_JBTGGE020000081.1:0-4222 GCF_054331515.2 Streptococcus sp. 10F2
GGAAGGTCTGGCAAGTTACTGATGGACTTGCTTGGATCTACAGTTTCTCCTGGTTTCACTGTTTGATCTTGTGCAACTGGAGTATTCTTATCCGCATCTGTTCGTGGATCTACAACCTTAACAGTTACTGGAACCTTATCTGTTGAACCGTCTGGGTATGTCACAACTACAGTTGCTGGCTTATCGCCTGCTGTACTTGTGTCTACTGGACTCTCAAAGGCTACCTTAGTATCCGCTGGAAGGTCTGGCAAGTTACTGATAGACTTGCTTGCGTCAACCTCGTCTCCTGGTTTCACTGTTTGATCTTGTGCAACTGGGGTATTCTTATCCGCATCTGTTCGTGGATCTACAACCTTAACAGTGACTGGAACCTTATCTGTTGAGCCATCTGGATATGTCACAACTACAGTTGCTGGCTTATCGCCTACTGTACTTGTGTCTACTGGACTCTCAAAGGCTACCTTAGTATCCGCTGGAAGGTCTGGCAAGTTACTGATAGACTTGCTTGGATCTACAGTTTCTCCTGGTTTCACTGTTTGATCTTGTGCAACTGGAGTATTCTTATCCGCATCTGTTGCTGTTCCACGCTTCACAATGCGATTCACTGGGGCAGTCACTTTTTCAGTCGGTTTATTTGGTGTTACAACACCCGTAGTAGGATTCATGGTGTAAGTTGTCGTGACAGTCTTACTTCCATCCTTACCTTCTCGTACCGTAACCTCTGGGTCACTGGCCTTCATGGTTGGATCATTTTGGTATTCCGTTTGATAAGCAACTGGAGTCGTCTCAACTTTAGGCTTGGTACCCATTTCAACAACTTCATTTACGGCTGCTTTTTCAACAGTTCCATTTGGATGACGAACTCCATTAACACCAGCTGTTACAACCTTACGTTGACCTACATCAAGCTTATCATTAGCTACATAGACCGTTTCATACGGAATTGGACTTGTTTGACCTGTACCACGTTTCACAATACGGTTCACTGGGGCAGTTACCTGCTCAGTTGGTTTATTCGGTGTCACAACACCCGTAGTAGGATTCATGGTGTAAGTTGTCGTGACAGTCTTACTTCCGTTCTTCCCTTCCCGTACCGTAACCTCTGGGTCACTGGCCTTCATCTTAGGATCATTTTGATACTCCGTTTGATAAGCAACTGGAGTCGTCTCAACTTTAGGCTTGGTACCCATTTGAACAACTTCATTTACAGCTGCTTTTTCAACGGTTCCATTTGGATGACGAACCCCATTCACACCAGCTGTTACAACTTTACGCTGACCTACATCAAGCTTGTCATTAGCTACATAGACGGTTTCATACGGAATTGGACTTGTTTGGCCTGTACCACGTTTCACAATACGGTTCACTGGTGCAGTTACCTGTTCAGTTGGTTTATTTGGTGTTACAACACCCGTAGTAGGATTCATGGTGTAAGTTGTCGTGACAGTCTTACTTCCGTTCTTCCCTTCCCGTACCGTAACCTCTGGGTCACTGGCCTTCATCTTAGGATCATTTTGATACTCCGTTTGATAAGCAACTGGAGTCGTTTCAACTTTAGGTTTGGTACCCATTTGAACAACTTCATTTACGGCTGCTTTTTCAACGGTTCCATTTGGATGACGGACTCCATTAACACCAGCTGTTACAACTTTACGTTGACCCACATCAAGCTTATCATTCGCTACATATACTGTTTGATAAGGAATTGGACTTGTTTGACCTGTACCACGTTTAATGACTTTATTAACTGCATCTACTGTTGTAACTGTAGGTTTATTAGCCGTAGCGACACCCGTTGTCGGATTCAAAGTATAAGTAGTGGTTGTTGTCTTACTTCCATCCTTCCCCTGTGTTACAACAACTTCTGGATCACTAGCTTTCATCTTAGGATCATCTTGGTATACCGTTTGAAAAGCGACTTTCTCTGTTACGACCGTTGTTTTAGTCCCAACTTTTACAATTTTAGAAACTGGTTCTTTCGTAACTACTGGATTTCCTTTAGTCGCAATGATTTCTTTTCCTTCTTTACGATAGGTTGTGGTTACCGTTTGCTGGCCATCGACACCTTCTCTCTCTACTTTTTGTACATTCGCATCCAGTGTCGTATCTGCTTTATATTCTGTTGTAAATGGAATTGGTGAAGTTTCAACTGTTGGTTCGGGTACTTTTGGTCCCGTAATTTCTTCAACTGCTTTATCAAAAGCAGCTCTATCAAGTTTAACAGTACCGGTTGTCGCATTACGAATATTACTATTCGTTCCATACTTACCTGGTCTAAATTCACGATTATAAGTAGGAGAAAAACTTGTGGCTAAGGAAACACTTAGATTTCCGTAGCTAACCTGAGCTGTCTTAACTCGAGCATAGAATTCAACCTTGTTAGTTTGTCCAATCTGTGCCTTATTACTAGAACTCCAAAAGTTATAGGCTCCTCCATCAACGTTTACATAAGGTAAGGGGCGACCATTGACTTTCACAGAATCTCTAACAATTTCAATATTCCCTGCAGATGAAAAATCCATCGCAATTGGGGCTTCTTTGGCTCTTCCTGCAACTACTGTTGGAGTGTAGTCCAATTCAAAACGTACTAATTCTGTTTGATCCGTATGCCCTGATTTCACAAGGTAGCCATTAAAATTCGAAATTTTACCACCCGGCTGATCGGAAAAACTTTGAGCTTGCGAATAAACCTGAGTTTCACCGCTTCTTGCTGCTCGCAACATTGCTGAACGGAAACCAGATCTTCGAACCACTGTTGAGCTAGGCGTAGACTCTATAGCTGTAAGTCCTTTATCTGCCTGCTCCAACTTATCTGTCTCCATTAATACTTTTTCGACAGAAATACCAGTAGCATTATCCGCATTAGTCACTTTATCAAGAGACACACTGTCGCTAGACTCTACAGTTGCCACAGATGGAGTCGTCAAAATCTCTCCTACACGGAGTCCTTCTGTAGAGGCTGGTTGAGGTAATACAGGATCCGCAGCATAGACAGATGGAGTCTCCAGGGAACTCTTCTCTGGTGAGTTCTCTGTTGTAGGTGAAACTACCTTATCAGCTACATTCTCCGTATCCATTGCTGGTACTGAAGCAGGGGTAACCTTCTTAGGTTCAGTGCTGACTTCTGCCTTATCCTCCGAAACTTTTGTCTCAGACACTGGTGAAGGTACAGCAACCTCAGATTTAGTTTCTACAGATGAATCTGATACGTTCTTAATTTCTAACGAGGTATCTGATTTTGCATCTGAAGCTAGTAATGGATCCGCAGCATAGACAGAGTGAGATTCTGACTCGCCATCGGATTCTGATGAGTTGTCATGATCTAATGCACCTGTTGCATCTGCATCCCCAGGTTGGGTCACTGAAACGCTATCCGCTTGGACTTCTTGTCCAGCAAAGAGCAGGGTCCCTAATAAGACGGACACTGTTCCATAAGAGTATTTCCGAAGTGAAAACCTCTGAACCTGGCGATCAAACATATTCTTCTTCATGTTTTTATCCTATTCTCCTTTATAAGCTTTTAACATAGAATTGTATTTTAAACAACACTATCGTCCATTTTAGAATAACATTCTATACGCCTAGTGTAAAGAATTTTTGTGTTTTTAATTTAAGCATTTTTATAAAAGCTTACTGGTATTCAACTTGTATGTTTCTAGTAAAACAGTTCATTTCTTTTTCAGAAAACAATCCTCCTCTTCAAAAATTTTATTGAAAAAACAAAAAAAGACCCCTTAATGGGATCTTCATCACTCCGCCAGTAGGACTCGAACCTACGACATCATGATTAACAGTCATGCGCTACTACCAACTGAGCTATGGCGGAAAGTATAGTCCGTACGGGATTCGAACCCGTGTTACCGCCGTGAAAAGGCGGTGTCTTAACCCCTTGACCAACGGACCTCTTTTCAACAATATTTATTCTAACAGGTTAGAGAAAAAATAGCAAGCCTTTTTCAAAAATTTTTTTGATTTTTTACATAAAATTCTTCAGGAAAGCTCTCTACTACCTCTTTCTTCGAATTTTGAAAGCTAAAAAACCATCTCAGTACCAAGGACTCCTTAGACGGTCTAAAGATTAAAGATCCATTACAACTAAAATCGAGTAGGGACTAATGCATAGTCCCTCTCACACCACCGTGCGTGCCGTTCGGCACACGGCGGTTCAGTTAACTTTTAACGCATGTCGTTTTAGGTAGTAATCGAGACAGCTGACCAGTCC
>NZ_JBTGGE020000082.1:0-4174 GCF_054331515.2 Streptococcus sp. 10F2
TTCCCAACTGTATAAAGTATTGATGCTAATATTAAATAAAGCTGCTGTTTCTTTACGTGTATGTCCCTCTTTAACATATTCAAGGACCCGTTTTCTAAAATCAATTCCGTATGCCATAAAAATAGCATATCATATACAGTTTATAATCTAAAAGAGTATACCATTCAATAACCACCCTATAAACAATCGAAATTGGGATAGCAGATACGAGGATATTCCCTCAATAACTCCGAGCATTGATGTATCTAAAATTGCTAATAAGGGTAAGGGATGAGTAATCCACATAAAAAGGATTCGTGTTGCGAATCCTTTTGTCAAATTGTATCCTCTTTGGTTTTATACAAAATAATACCTACCCAAACAGAGATTAAAGAAGGAAGAACCAATAAGGTTAAAACACTAGGATGGGTCAAATCCCATTTTCCAAAATCATTAGCAGACAGTTCTGCTAATTTCAAAAAGCTATCCAAATTATTAAAGAGATCTTGATAGACTGTCACATAAATCAGGAGCCACTGGATAATGTATTCACAGAGTGTCTGAACCTGATTCGAAATGGAAAACTTTGGAAACAGCCATCGATTCATCCAGTAAAGAATAAAACCATTCATAACCGCAAGCAACAACACTACTATAAATAAGGAACCGCCTGATTCTACCAAAATAAAAGACAAGGCTGAAACAGCAATAAGAAAGGCAAACAGGATAAAGAAAATCATACCAATAAAGGCTTCACCAGCTACCAACAAGAGAGCTTTAAAAAGGTTAAAACGCTTGGATTTCTCTAAATTAGCCAAATAACCTGAAAAAGCAACTAACAACAAAAGGCATAAAAGTGCCATCAACTAACTCCAATCTATCACATATCCCAAAAACGAGAGGCTGAACCCCGAAGGTCAGCCTCACATCTAGATAACCCAAGACCATTCAGACATCATCTAGGCGATCTCTGAGACAAAAACACCATCCAAGAGAGAACGCATAAATTGCTCCGACTTAAAGTCTCCAATATCATCCAATTTTTCCCCAAAACCAATCAGTTTAACGGGGATATCTAGTTCTTGACGAATGGCCAGAACAATTCCTCCACGAGCCGTGCCATCAATCTTAGTCAAAACAATACCTGTCACAGGAGTAATCTTAGAAAATTCCTTGGCTTGGACCAAAGCATTTTGTCCCGTTGAAGCATCTAAGGCTAGAAGTGTTTCATGAGGTGCATCTGGTACTACACGCTGAATAACCCGGCCAATTTTCTCCAATTCCGCCATCAGATTATCCTTGTTTTGAAGACGACCAGCCGTATCAATCAAAAGAACATCAATACCTGCTGCTTGGGCTTGCTCCAAACCATCATAAACGACACTGGCTGGATCACTTTTTTCAGGACCTGTCACAACCGGAACATCAACGCGGTTGCCCCATTCAACCAACTGAGCTACAGCTCCAGCTCGGAAGGTATCCGCCGCGACCAACATGACTTTACGTCCTTCTGCTTTATAGCGATAAGCCAATTTTCCAATGGAGGTGGTTTTTCCGACCCCATTAACGCCCACAAACAGCATAACCGTTAAGCCATCTTGGAACTGAATCTCTTCCTCATAGTGACCATCTTTATCATAGATATCTACTAATTTTTCAATAATAACTCGGCGTAAATCTTCAGGTTTCTTTGCATTTTCCAAGCGAGCTTCCTGACGCAAATCTTCTGTCAACTGGGTTGCGACTTGGACACCGACATCGCTAGTAATCAAGAGCTCCTCAAGTTCTTCAAAGAATTCTTCATCCACTGTACGGAAATTGGCAAAGAAGGCATTCAAACTTTCCAAGAAACCAGAGCGGGTTTTCTGCAAGCTTCGATTGTACTTTTCAGCCTCTGTTTCCCGACGTTTGCGGACTTCTTCCAAGGCCTCCTGAAATTGCTCTTCCTCAACCTTGCGGCTAGCCGCATCCAGTTGCGCTCGCATTTGTACATAGTAATCTGGTAAGGTGTCGACTGTTACCTTTTCAACTTCCGAAGTCATTTCTTCAGAGACAGGCTCAAGAGCTTCTTCAATTTGACTCTCCACTAGGTTAGCAGATCCAGATTCCTCTTCCAAGCCTCCTTGAAACTGCGATTCCGGCTCAGAAACCAACTCCTCCTCGTCTGCTTCCACCAAAGCACTTTCTTCCAGTTCGACTTCCTCTTTAGGCGTGTCGTTTTTCTCAACTCCAAATAGGCGATCAAATAGCCCCATTCTCTTTCTCCTTCAATACATATTCTTCAACAGCACGAGCAACCCCGTCCTGGTCATTCGTCCAGTCCAAGACCTTCCAAGCCACTTCTTTCAAGGCTGGCACTGCATTGCCCATGGCAACTCCATAACCTGCCCATTCAATCATGGATAAGTCATTGGCTTCATCCCCAAAGGCCATTACCTGATCCCTGCTCAAGCCCAAGAGAGCCGTCAATTTCTCCAACCCTCTTGCCTTATCCGCCTCTTTTGGCAACCATTCTAGCAATTGATCTCTGGACTTAAAGATTCCATATTTTTCAAAAAATGGGGCTGGGATTTGTTCTAACGCCCCATCTAAAGCAACTGCGTCATGAGCTGAGATACACTTGTTATAAAAGGCTTGCTCATCTAAATCGGCAAAGGAAATCAAGGTGAAATCTAAGCTTGGGTTGAAAGACTGGTAACGTGAGGCAATCGGTCCTTCAATATTAAAGACAGTTCCCTCCTGAATGACATCCAAGGGCAAGCCCAAGTCCCGACTCAGCTGGTACAATTCCTGAACCTCTTCATAACTAAAACGAGCCTCTGCTAAGATTTCCCCTGTATTGCGTTGAATAAGACCGCCATTAAAAGTAATCGCATACTCTTCTTCCTGACCATCTAGCTCCAACTCCTTTAACAGAAAATCCATGGCTTTAAGAGGCCGCCCAGTTGTCAAAACGACCTTAACCCCCTGCTCCCGTGCAGCAGCTAGAGCAGCCTTGGTTCGTGAGCTAATCTTCTTATCACTAGTTAATAAAGTCCCATCCAAATCAAGGGCAATTAAACGAATATCCATCAAATCAGCTCCTCCATGTATTTAAGTACAGACCCTTCACTGGCAGGACCAATCACACGGTCTGCCAAAGCCTTAATTTCTTCCTTAGCATTTTCTGGACTGATAGCCAAACCAGCTAATTCCAACATCTGACGATCATTAAACTGATCTCCAAAAGCAACTAAATCATCCGGATGCCAGTCCTTCATAATGAGCAAGCGTCCGAGCGCACCACCCTTATCAATACCTGTAGGAACAATATCCAAGGTTTGGTAACCAGTCGTCATCACCGAATAATCTGGCAAGGCCTGCGCAATCCATGCCAAACCTTCCACCATTTCTTCTGGTTTTAAATTCAAAGTAACCTTGAAAACCGGCTCCCGCATATCTTTTAAATCCCCAATCAACTGAACATTGGGATGGTAGCGACGTGAAAATGCTAAGTAGTCTGGATCAACCGTGTTCAAAGCATAAACCTCATTCTCAGCTGAAAAAATCAGCTGATTTTTATCCACATAAGGACTCGCTTCCAAAGTCGCAAATAGTTCTTCCACCGTATGCTCATCCATAGTGCGAGACCAAATCACCTGCCCCCGCTCCTCAATAATCGATCCATTTTCACCGATTAAATAAATCCGATTCCGAAAGGGTGCGAATAATTCTCTCATAGATGCAATACCCCGACCAGATGCCGCCGCAAATACAATCCCCTTCTCCTCTAAACGATCCAATAACTTCGAAAAACGTTCTTGGTCAAACTGGTGATTGCTGTCCAAAAAGGTACCATCTAAGTCTGTCGCAATGATTTTCATAATCCACTCCCTTATCTACTTGAGATATTCATTGAATTTCATCTGTTCCTATTATCTCAAATATCTAAAATTATTTCAAAAATACTAAACAACCCCCACTAGAAACGGCATTTCTAACGCTCTCCCTTTTGAATATGGATATAGAATTACCAGCCTGTGGGGGAGTAATTTTTTACGAGTTCAGTAGGCAAAATGACGTGGCAAACAGCTCAATGTCATTAAGTTAAGACTTAGAATCTAAAATAAGACCACTTTGGAAGTTCAAATTGATATCTGACTTTCGAAAGTGGTCTTTTTGTGCATGCCAAATAAAGGTTTTTATGACCTTTTTT
>NZ_JBTGGE020000083.1:0-4093 GCF_054331515.2 Streptococcus sp. 10F2
TAAAGCTGCTGTTTCTTTACGTGTATGTCCCTCTTTAACATATTCAAGGACCCGCTTTCTAAAATCAATTCCGTATGCCATAAAAACAGTATATCATATACAGTTTATAATCTAAAAGAGTATAAAGGAGCTCAGAATGTTCACAATACGAGATATTACTCAGATTGGCGTTATGACCAGTCTGCTGATTGTACTAGGTTTGCTTCCGGCAATTCCACTAGGATTTATTCCTGTCCCAATCGTTTTTCAAAATCTTGGGGTCATGCTGGTTGGAGCGACTTTAGGAGCAAAAAAAGGAACTTTTACCATGTTGCTTTTTTTCCTGCTTGGTATGGTGATTCCCGTTTTTTCAGGAAAATCTACGACCTTTGCTGCACTAGCTGGTCCAACTGCAGGCTATCTTTTCGCCTGGAGTTTGGTTCCCTTATTCATGGGGTTACTCCTTTCAAGGTCTGGGCAGATTCGGTTTTCAGTCCTTTTCATGCTAACGATTCTGATAGGAGTCATTTTTGTTGATGTGGTGGGCTCGATTTGGTTGGCCCATGTCATGAATATTTCTCTGCGTCAATCTTTGCTATCTAATCTTGTCTTCGTTCCAGGAGATCTCTTAAAAGCTCTTGTAGCAAGTCTCATTGCCAATCGTTTGTTAAACAGGAGTATCTTCTTCTAATTTATTGTTGGGGTATTGATGATTATGAAAACTTATGAAAAAATATTTCAAGAACTCTTAACTGCTACAGATTTTATGAGTGGAGAAGCACTGGCAGAACAACTTCAACTATCACGCGCAGCCATTTGGAAAGCTATCAAACAGCTGGAAAAGCAGGGGATTGTGATTGAGAGTCTGAAACATAGGGGCTATCGTTTGCTAGCTGGAGATATCTTATTACCAGAGGTCATTGCAAATCGGACAGGCCTTGCTGTCTATCATCATGTAACGAGTGCCTCAACGCAAGTCGATGCTAAGCAAGGCATTGAGGCTGGAAATCCTAGTCCTGCCCTCTATTTGGCTTCTAGTCAAACAGCAGCACGCGGACGATTCTCCCGTCCTTTTTTTACTGCTGAACAGGGCGGGATTTACATGAGTCTTCACCTAGAACCGCAGGTTCCCTTTGACCAACTCCCCAGCTATACCCTCTTGATTGCAGCGAGTATTGTGAAGGCAATTCAAAATCTGGCAGGAATCGATACGAATATTAAATGGGTGAATGATATCTATCTTGGGAATAAAAAAATTGCGGGTATTCTGACAGAGGCCATCTCAGATGTTGAGACTGGGACCGTCGCTCACATTATTATCGGAGTTGGAATTAATTTCTTCATTTCAGATTTTCCAGAGGAATTAGAAGGCAAGGCTAGCTCTCTTTTTGCCAGTCAGCCCCCCATAATTAGAAATGATTTGATTACTGAAATTTGGCGAATCTTTTTTACTAGTAATCACGAAGATCTTTTTGAACTCTACAAAAAACATTCCCTAGTCCTCGGTCATGAAATTAGCTATCAATCGCAAGGGCAGAGCTGGACTGCTACAGCAGTTGATATTCTAGAAACAGGTGAGTTAGTTGTTGAAACGAGCACAGGGCTCCAAAAACTTTCCAGTGGAGAAATTAGTCTTACTAAGTGGTAAAAAATACAGGTAGAATGCCCAACTGTTCTACCTGTATTTTTGCTTGGGAGTAAGGTTTTATCGGCTTACTGTACTTGTTTTTTTATTATTTTATACTTCAAATAATTTATAGGTTAAAACTAAAAAAATTGTAAAAATTCTTGAGAATTTTATGAGCTTGTGTTAAAGTAGCTAATAAGGTTTGATAATCAAACCATTTAAAAATAAAGAGAAAGGGGTTTTATGGCATATTATGGAATTCTGATGGAAAAAACGGATGGGATTGCAAGATTGACTTTCAATCGGCCAGAGGTAGGGAATGGATTTAATATCCCCATGTGTGACAGTATTTTAGAAGCTCTAGCGGATGTCGCAAGAGATGAATCTTTAAGAGCCCTAGTGATTCAGGCAGCCGGAAAGGTTTTTTCTGTTGGTGGTGATCTGGTTCAAATGAAAGAAGCGGTCGATAAGGACGAGATCGATTCTCTGGTTCGCATAGCAGAACAAGTAAACGAGATTTCCTTGGCCTTAAGAAAATTAGGCATTCCAGTCATTATGGTTGTAGATGGTCCGGTTGCTGGTGCAGCCTTTAATATGGTCTTAGCTTCGGATTTTTGTATTGCCTCAGAAAAATCGAAGTTCATTCAAGCTTTTGTGGGAGTTGGTTTAGCCCCAGATGCAGGAGGTTTATTTCTATTGACCCGTTCAATTGGAATGAATCGAGCAACGCAAATTACCATGACAGGTGAGGCTATTTCTGCAGTGAAGGCCTTAGATTGGGGATTTGTTTATAAAGTTTGCGAAAGTGAGCAATTAGAGAAAGCAGTCGAACAACTCTTGAAAAAGTTAACTCGAGGCTCTAAAAATACCTACCGAGCCATTAAGGCCTTGGTCTGGGAAAGTGAATGTTCCGCTTGGGAAAACTATGCTAAGCTAGAACTATCCTTGCAACAGGAATTGGCTTTTACAGAAGATTTTAAGGAGGGTGTGAGGGCTCATTCAGAGCGACGCCGTCCAAAATTTTTGGGCAAATAGTTTTATAATCAAATTATTTTACAATAAAACCTTGCAAGATGATTCATTGTTTGTTATAGTTTGATTATCAAATTTTTGACAAAAAGAATAGTTGTAGGAGGCCCATCATGGATTATCAACAAATCAATGATTACTTGGTTGATATTTTCAATAATGTTTTAGTTATTGAGGAGAATAGTTTAAAAACGAGTCGCTTTAAGGATCTATCAATTAAGGAAATGCATACCATTGATGAGATTGGTAAAAAACCAGATGTAACTCCAAGTGAAATTGCAGAAACACTCATGGTGACTCTGGGAACTGTGACCACCAGTCTTAATAAACTTGAGGCAAAGGGATATATTGTGAGAACACGGTCCACAATTGACCGCCGTGTAGTTCATCTAGGACTAACCAAGAAAGGACGATTGATTTACAGACTGCATAGAAGATTTCACCGTGCCATGGTAACCCGGATTACGGATGGTATGGAGCCAGCAGAGCTGGAGGTCATGCAACGGGGATTGAAAAAACTACATCAATTCTTAGAGGAGCTTAAATAATGGCTTTTGCAAGAATTAGCCAAGTGGCTCATTATGTTCCTGACAATATTGTCACCAATGATGATTTATCAAACATTATGGATACTTCGGATGAGTGGATTAGGAGTCGAACAGGAATTCGCTCTCGTCACCTTTCAATGGGGCAACAGACCAGTGACTTAGCGAGTGAGGTAGCCTATCAGTTACTGGCAAAATCAGGATATAGGGCTGACGAGTTAGACTTTGTTTTAGTGGCGACCATTACACCTGATTCGAATATGCCATCAACTGCAGCTCGTGTCCAAGCAAATATCGGTGCTGTCAATGCTTTTGCTTTTGATATCTCCGCTGCTTGTTCTGGTTTTGTGTTTGCTTTGGCAACGGCTGAAAAGTTTATTCAATCAGGGACCTCTCAAAAAGGTTTGGTTATTGGTGCTGAAGTATTTTCCAAGGCACTTGATTGGACGGATCGTCGGACAGCGGTGCTCTTTGGTGATGGTGCTGGTGGCGTTTTGATTGAACAGTCAGAGACGAATTATTTTCTAGCTGAAAAACTCTACACTGATGGTAGTAAAGTTGGTTTGGAGTCAGGAATGACACGTCTGCATCATCCTTTCTATCAAGGGGAAGAAGTTAACCCCTACTTGCAGATGGATGGACGAGCAATCTTTGATTTTACGATTAAGACGGTTTCGCAGAGTGTGAAAGACATGATTGAGAAGATGGGAGAACCTGATTTTCTCCTCTTGCATCAAGCGAATATCCGTATTTTGGATAGGATGGCAAAAAAAATTGGTGTTCCACGGGCAATGTCATTAAGTTAAGGATTTCGAAAGCTCCTAAATTGAGCTTTCGAAATCCTTTTTTTGCTATACTTAGGCTAAAGGAGGTGGATAGAATGCCAAATCAAGTAAGGAAGCAACTACGAAAT
>NZ_JBTGGE020000084.1:0-3751 GCF_054331515.2 Streptococcus sp. 10F2
CTGTTTTTTAGGCTAAAGCAAGGCTATGATTAGCCTTGGCAAATTAGCCTAACAGCTCCAAACCTGTCATCAAATGAAATCGATGACTTATCAGAATGAGTTGTAGCCCTCATCTTACAGTAAAGAGGGTGGCTAACTTCATTTTAAAACTTTCGGTTTTCCTAGAACATTTGTAAATAACTAAATTATTTTAAAAAAACCTTGACAAAAATTCGGAATATGATAAACTTTAGACAATTTAGGGTAAATCGTGTTCGGGAAAATGAATAGGATGCAGTCATTTAAACTTCATCAAACTCTCGGGTCTCTCGCTTACGATATGCGAGAGACTTTTTTGAGCACTTTAGACCTAAAAAATAGAAAGGAGAAAACTTGCCGTGTTGGACTACTAGAATAGGAGGATGTTATGGATAAAACGAGGCCAATTATTGCCCTGGATGTCTCCCAAAAAGAGGATCTGGAGAGCCTGTTACGAGATTTAGGAGGGGAGCCCTTAACTTTAAAGATTGGAATGGAATTGTATTTTAGCCAAGGACCAGCAGTCGTCAGAGACTTATTGGAGGCTGGGCATCAGGTTTTTCTAGATTTAAAATTACACGATATTCCCAATACTGTCGCTAGAACGGTATCTTTTATGAGTCAACTAGGATGCCAGATGATTAATGTGCATGCTCAGGGTGGTATTGAAATGATGAGAGCTGCTGTCAATGCCAGAAATGAGTCAGGCTTTCAACCGCTTTTGATTGCTGTGACACAACTGACCTCGACAAGCCCAAAAGAGTTTAAAAGAGTACAGAACTCGAATCGAACCTTAGCGGAAGATGTTCTTCATCTTGCCAAGCTTGCTAAGGAGAGCGGCATGGATGGAGTAGTCTGTTCTCCTCAAGAAGTTCCAGCTATCAAAGAAGCTTGTGGAGTGGACTTTTTGACGATTACACCAGGAATTCGCTGGAAGTGGTCGCCAGAGGATGATCAAAAGCGAGTAACAACCGCTGAGACTGCAAAAGAACGAGGCACAGATTACATTGTTGTTGGAAGACCCATTACTAGGGCTGACAATCGTCGCCAGATTTACCAAGCCATTTTACAAGAGTGGAGGGCATCATGATGCAGAAACAGTCACTACAAGTAGCACAAATACTGCTAGATATAAAGGCAGTTAGTTTGTCTCCCGAAAAACCGTTTCTTTGGACTTCGGGATTGAAATCGCCCATCTACTGTGATAATCGTTTAATGATGGGCCATCCTAAAGAGCGAAGCTATATTGTAGAGCAGTTAGCCACGCGAATTCAAGAAACGTTTCCCGAGGTTGAGTATCTTGCAGGTGTCGCAACGGCAGGGATTCCCTATGCTAGTATGGTTTCGCAAATCCTGGATTTGCCAATGGTCTATGTTCGATCGGATGCTAAAAAACATGGTAAGAAAAAAGCCATAGAAGGAATCTTGCCAAGTCAAAGCAAGGTTGTAGTCATTGAGGATTTAATTAGTACAGGAAAAAGTGTGCTTCAGGCAGCTCAAACATTAGCAGAGGAAGGTGCGGAAATCATTGGTTGCGCTGCAATATTCAATTATCAGCTACCGATAGGAATTACAGCTTTCGAGGATGCAGGATATCCTCTGATTACCTTGACAAATTATGAATCGCTGATTCAACAAGCTTTGTTACAGGAAGAGCTGAAGCCCTATCGTTCATTATTGGAAAATTGGCACCGGAACCCAGAAGCTTGGTCCCAAGAAATGGAATAAAGGAGTAAAAGATGAAGTTGTCAAAAAATGATCGCAATGCGTTAATATCGGCTATTATAGCTTCAGGTACGGATGATTTAAATGTCATGTTTTTATCCTTCTCCCTTACATCCATTATTGCTTCGCTAGCGATTAGTAAGGTAGAAGCTGGTTGGATTGCGACAATAACCAATCTTGGCATGTTGTTAGGTGGTATTGTCTTTGGAATGTTAGCCGATAAATGTAATAAATTTAAAGTGTTTCGTTGGACTGTAACGATCTTCTCTTTGGCAACGGCCCTTATTTTCTTCACTCCTAATCTGGAATATCTCTATTTGATGCGTTTTATTGCTGGTATTGGAGTAGGTGGAGAGTATGGTGTGGCGATTGCCATTATGGCTGGTTTAGTCCCGAAAGAACAAATGGGAAGAATGTCCTCTATCAACGGAATCGTTGGGCAAATAGGTTCGATAACCTCGGCAGCTTTGGCTGGTTTGATTGCCCCGATTTTTGGTTGGAGAGGACTCTTTTTGTGCGGTTTACTTCCTCTTGGAATTGTTTTTTGGTCTCTGATAGCTGTTGATGCGGATCAGGTTAGTGATTTTGATGCAGACCTCTTGAAGGAAGCGCGACAGGAAAAAGGCAAGATTAAGGATTTGTTTCCAAATCCAACAATTGCTGCCCAGACTATTTGTTTAATGGTGATGACAACTGTTCAGATAGCTGGCTACTTTGGAATGATGAATTGGTTACCCAGTATCATGCAGGAACAGGCTGGAGTAAGTATGAGTGGCTCCTCAGTTTGGATGATTACGACGATTCTTGGCATGTGCTTCGGAATGATTGTTTTTGGAAACCTACTAGATCATATGGGACCAAGAAAAAGTTACAGTATATTTTTAGTAGCTTCAGCCCTGTCTGTTTATCTCTTTAGCTTTGCACGGACAGAGTGGAGTATTCTGATAGCTGGTGCTGTTGTTGGCTTCTTTGTCAATGGAATGTTTGCAGGATATGGAGCCATGATTACCCGACTCTATCCTCACTATGTTCGATCTCTTGCTAATAATGTCATTCTGAATGTTGGACGAGCTATTGGAGGTTTCTCATCCGTTGTGATTGGTTTTATCTTACAGAATGCTACGGTGACAACCGTTATGCTCTTTCTCGCAGGACTCTATCTTCTTAGTCTACTAGCAATGTTGAGTATTTCAAATCTCAAACAGAAGTATTATCAACAAGTCAATGAATCGGTAGAAAATATCGATTAGTCATATTTAAATTCGAAAATATGGTTTGTTTCATCGATGGACGGACTGAATAGAGATGAAAAAGGGAGGAGAACAGATCTAGAAGGCTGGGATTGTTTACCAGCCTTTTCTTTTTACAATATAGACTTGTAACGAATAATATTTCGAGAAATTCTGTGAGTTTCCTCCCGCCTAGCAAAATAATCACCGATATGGAGAGTTAGAAGTAGGCGGATTGCTGCGGATAGAGAAGTAGAGGCTCGTTTTTATTCCAGTTAGACTCAGTTTTCGGTAGATATAAGGAGATAAATCATAAAAAAATCATTTTATTTATTCGATAAAAAAGCCTTTAAATCAAGCTTTCTACCACTATTATTTAAAAAAATGAAAAAAAGTTTAAAAAAATTAAGCAAAAGTGTTGCCAAGTGATAAAGAGTGTTGTATACTAATAAAGTCCTGAAGGGAGAGTTCCTTAAACGGGACAGATGAGTGATAAAAGTTCGGGTGAAACGAACGAATTCAAAAAAACTTCAAAAAAGTTAACAAAAAGTGTTGACAAGCAAATGAGGTTTTGGTAGAATGATTAAGTTGTCTCGTGAGAGGCATGACCTTTGAAAACTGAACAAGACGAATACCAATGTGTGGGTAGTAGAGATACTACCTGTCAATGAAAAAGCAATAAATCTGTCAGTGACAGAAATGAGCAGCAGCTCAAACTTTTGATGAGAGTTTGATCCTGGCTCAGGATGAACGCTGGCGGCGTGCCTAATACATGCAAG
>NZ_JBTGGE020000085.1:0-3592 GCF_054331515.2 Streptococcus sp. 10F2
TTTTGAAGTTTTTTTGAATTCGTTCGTTTCAACCGAACTTTTATCTTTCATCTGTCCCGTTTAAGGAACTCTCCCTTCAGGACTTTATTAGTATACAACACTCTTTTTCACTTGGCAACACTTTTTTTAAATTTTTTTAAAAAAATAAGACTGGGATACTCCCAGCCTTATGATAACTGTATTTATTTAACTTCGAGAAGTCCGAAATCTCCGTCTTCACGTTTGTAAAGAACGTTCGTTGAATCATCCTCTGCATCTTTGTAAATAAAGAAGTCATGTCCAAGAAGATCCATTTGAAGGATTGCCTCTTCTACACTCATGGGTTTAAGATCGATTTGTTTAGAGCGTACAATATTGACTGACTCTTTTTCTTCTGACTCAACCAAATCGTCGGTGAAGATTTGACTAGTAGCAACTTTCGCTCTGTGTTTCTTCTCAATCTTAGTTTTGTTTTTGCGGATCTGACGATCAATTTTATCGACAACCAAGTCAACGGAACCATATAAATCTTGGGATACATCTTCTGCACGAAGTGTAAGTGAGCCAAGAGGGATGGTTACTTCAACTTTAGCAGTTTTTTCACGATATACCTTTAAATTGACCCGTACATCAAGTTCTTGATCTTCATGAAAATACTTAGAAAGCTTTTCAAGTTTTGCAGTAACATAATCACGAATTGCTTCTGTTACTTCAATATTTTCGCCACGGATACTATATTTAAACATATATATACCTTCCTTCTAAGCTAGAAGCTTTTCTATATATATAGTATAGCCTTTTCCTTTCAAAAATGCAAGCCCTTTCCTCATCTTGCAATGGAAAATGTGAAAACATTTTGACTTACGTTTTCATAAAGAACTTTCTTTGCCAGTGCTAGGGTCGCTCCCGTTGTATATACATCATCTACCAAAAGAATGCCGTTGGGAGCTTTCGAAGGATACTTCAATTCAAAGACCTGCTCCATTGCCATTCGCTCACTTCTCCCTTTTCCTATTTGGTGATCTACGTCTCTTTTTTTCAAGATTGAATGATAGGGAACTCCGGCAGCATCTAAGAATCCTTCAACTTGATTGAAGCCCCTTTCCTGGTAGCGGGATTCAGATACTGGTATTGGTACCACCATATACCCCTTCCATTTTTTTAGGCAAGCTTTTATTTCTTTGGCAAAAGTAAAACGAAGCTGGTAATCTCCCCATTGCTTATACCGAACAAAATAATGAGCCATGTTCTTCTCGTATTGGTAAAGTGCTGTATGACAAATAAGATTCCCTTGCTCCTTCCAAAGAAGACAATCGGAACATTGCTCTGAGCTCCCCGACTTCTTGCAGGATGGGCAGCAGTTCTCTTCAATTTTTTGAAAAGACTGTTGGCAAGTGGTGCACAAATATTCGTTGTTTTTTTCCATAAAAAATAAATCGGAAAAAATCAAAGGAGGTAAAAAGGATTTTTGGCAAAGGAGACAACTATTCAAAAACCTGCCTCCTTGTTCATCTGTTTGATTTCTTGAATGGCTCGTTTGGTCGCTCGAGTTTGCTCTTGAGCGAAAAAGTATACGAGGCCATTGGGACGTTCTTGACTGCGACCTACTCGTCCTGCTATCTGAACCAGGCTACTTTTGGTATAGAGAGAATGATCTGCCTCCAGAACAAATACATCTACCTTTGGAAAAGTAACACCTCGTTCCAAAATAGTCGTTGTTATCAAAATCTCTATCCTCCCTGTACGAAAATCTTCAACTAATTCCTTACGATATTGAGAACACGAGGAGACAAAAGCTACTCGGAGTTTGGGATAGAGTCTTAGTAATTGTAAATAGAAGGTCTCTCCCCATTGGATTAAAGGAAGAAAAATCAAAAGTGGAAAGCCCGTTTCTCGCTGCCTTTTGAAATGATACAGAAACTTCCTAGATAATCGCCCATTAGGTTGATAACCCGACCAATAGAATACTCGCGGTATAATCAAGGGATTTTTATGAAATCGTTTAGCCAAAGTCAAGCGATGTAATTCTCCTCTCTGCATCCTTCTTTCCAATAAAGGAGTTGTGGTTGCCGTTAGAAAATGAATCGGGGCATTAGGCTTTCGAGCTTGGTCAACTGCTGTATAGAGCTGCATGTTCTCATCAAAGGGAAAGGCATCTACCTCATCTACAATAAGTAGATCAAAAGCTTGATAAAAACGAAAAAGTTGAGGGATTGTGGCTACAATCAATTGACTCCTGCGATAAGCCTCCCCTTCAGCATATAGAAAACAGGAAGAAACTGAGAAAGCCATTTGTAGTCGATGGTATAGTTCCCGACAAACATCAATCCGAGGACTCGCCAAACCGACTACTCGCCCCTGATTAAAATAATCCGTGAGTAACGGATAAAGCATCTCTGTTTTCCCAGCACCAGTCACAGCATGGACCAAACAGGACTCCCCCTTTCTACTATAATCAAGAAGTTTCTGAGCTATTTTTTCTTGATCACTATTCAGTTGGCCTGACCAACGGCAAGTGTCTGCCGGTGAAAATTCTCGTTGCATCAGATAATACAGTTCCTCATCTGATCGGACACGCCCCATCTGGATGCAATTCCGACAATAGAAAGCCCCTTGTGGGAGGCGATTTGTTTCATCTAATTTACTCTGACATCTCTGACAAATCCATTGACCATTCACTTCTTGTATACCTGGCATTGTGTGAGCCACAGCCTTTAGATTATTCGGCCATTCGCTAGCTGGCAAACGACGGCCCCAATAATTTTTTTCATCTTCCATACTTCTTTATTCGAAAAAACTTGCTTTCTTTTCAACTTTTACTACAATAGAATTATGGAATTTAGAACAATTACTCAGGACGGCACTGCCGAACAAGATATTAAAAAATCCCGTTTCATTTGTCAGGCCAAAAGGGTCGAAAGCGAGGAAGAAGCACGTGCTTTCATTCAGGCTGTCAAAAAAGAACACTACAAGGCGACTCATAATTGCTCTGCTTTTATTCTCGGCGAAAAATCCGAAATCAAACGCTCGAGTGATGATGGTGAACCTAGTGGAACAGCTGGTGTCCCTATGCTCGGAGTCTTAGAAAACCATGATCTCACCAATGTCTGTGTGGTTGTCACCCGCTACTTTGGAGGAATAAAACTAGGGGCAGGGGGACTCATCAGGGCTTATGCATCTAGCGTTGCGCTCGCCATTAAAGAATTAGGAATTGTCCAACGTAAAGAACAAATCGGCTTACAAGTCGAGCTCTCCTACTCTCAATATCAGGAGTATGCAAATTTCCTCAAGGAACAAGAGTTAGAAGAATTCGATACCCAGTTCACCGATAAGGTTCAAACCCTTCTCTATCTAGATAAAGAATGTATCGAATCTGTCCAAGAGGCCCTAATCGATTTTTACCAAGGAAAGGTAAGCTATCAAGAGACTGAATTACGGGAAGTTGAGATCCCC
Organism: Streptococcus sp. 10F2; assembly: GCF_054331515.2. Classification (NCBI taxonomy): domain Bacteria; kingdom Bacillati; phylum Bacillota; class Bacilli; order Lactobacillales; family Streptococcaceae; genus Streptococcus; species Streptococcus sp. 10F2. Next base: position 3,433 of record NZ_JBTGGE020000085.1, read on the forward strand.
CAACCCTTGTATCAAAACCAAGAAATCGAGTAGGTACTAATGCATAGTCCCTCTCACACCACCGTGCGTGCCGTTCGGCACACGGCGGTTCAGTTAACTTTTAACGCATGTCGTTTTAGGTAGTAATCGAGACAGCTGACCAGTCCTCGTTTGGCGAGGA
>NZ_JBTGGE020000086.1:0-3556 GCF_054331515.2 Streptococcus sp. 10F2
CAAGGCCTTGACACCAAATCCCCTTCTCTTAGCTTTACAACTAGGCTCAACAGGCACCACTCTGCCAAATAAATTGGCCCATTTTTAGAGAAGTTGGTTGACAAATGGTAGAAAATTTAAGCGAGGCGATAGATTTTTAGTTTTTACCCAGCCTCTGTGTTCAATTATTAAATTCTACAGTTATTGAATCATACTAAACAGATAAGGATTTCTGAGAATCTGGATGAAACCTTCACTAAAAATTAAATATAACCGCTAACTATATTCTAGTCCCCATTACAGTTGACAAAGAGGCAAAAAATCTAGGAAACTATAGGTTTTAGTTTCCTAGATTTTTTTCTAAAGTAAATCCTCAATCAAATCATCCACTTGATCTTGTTGGGCTTGAGGAGTAATTTCTGTAATTCGGATACCTGCTACAGCTCTCTCCACTAATCCATCCACATCTAATCGTTGTTCATACTGCTCAACATTCTTTATTTTTGGATTCGTTTTGGGACGATCAGGTGCAAATATCGTACAACAATCCTCAAACGGTTGAATCGAAATATCAAAAGTATCAATCTCTTGAGCTATTTCGATAATTTCCAATTTATCCATAGTTACAACTGGACGGATAATAGGTGTTGTACTAACAGCATTAATAGCCAGCATACTTTCAACAGTCTGACTCGCAACCTGCCCTAGACTTTCCCCATTGACAATAATCTGTCCATTACGAACTTCACGAATCTTGTCTGTAATCCGCAGCATAAAACGACGGGTCAAAGTCATCAGATAGGCTTCTGGGGCCTTTTCTTTGATTTCTTCCTGAATCTCAGTAAAAGGAACCTCGATAAATTGAATATTTCCACCGAACTTAGTCAATTTTCTTGTCAAATCATGTGCTTTTTTCAAAGCCCCTGGACTTGTATAGGGAGGACTTGCAAAGTGTACCGCTTCAATTTCAACACCCCGTTTGAGGGCTAAGTAGCCTGCAACTGGTGAATCAATTCCTCCTGATAACATAAGCATTCCCTTACCAGAAGTACCAACTGGTAAGCCCCCAGCTGCACGGATACGCTCATGTGTCAAATAAGCTGCCTCTTCTCGAATCTCCACTTGAAGATTGATATCTGGTCCCTTCATCGCAACTTGAGCGTATGGGAAATGATGAAAAACAACATCCCCCAATGTTACATTTAATTCACGGGAATCCTGTTCGAAACTGTGATCGCTTCGCTTACTTGAAATTTTAAAAGTCATGCCTTCCTTATAAATAGACGACATAATCTCTAATACTGCTGCTTCTAAAGCTGGAATAGACTTCTCAACCTTATAGACAGGTGAGAAATTTTGAATCCCGAAGACCTCCTTCAAGTTCTGAGCAACTGCTTCATAATTAGCCCCATTCAAGTAGACATGCGCCCGATCACGATCTGCAGTAATTTCTACTTGGGGAAAAGGAGATAAGACATCCTTGATATTGCGACGAAGTTGCTTAATAAAACGCATACGGTTTTTCCCCTTGGTGGACAATTCCCCGTAACGCACCATAATTTCTGAATATTGCATGTTTAACGTACTTTCCTTGTTTGTTGATAAATCAATTTAAAGGTGGTTAAAAATTGTTCCACCTGTGCCATCGTACTCTCCCGCGAGAAACTCAGACGAACCGCTGAACTAGCCCGATTCCCAGGAATTCCCATCGCAATCAGTGTCCCAGCTGGCTTACCAGCCTTAGCCGAACAAGCACTTGTTGTCGATACAAAAATATCATACGATTCCAAGGCATGTAATAGTACCTCACCTCGGACTCCCTTAATTCCAAAGGTCAAGATATTGGAACTATATCCATCCAAACCTGAAAAAATTTCCACATCCTCATATTGGGATAATTCTTGGAAAAGACTAGCTTTAATAGCTGCCAAACGATTTTGAACCAAGTCCTGCTCTGCCAAACTCAAGCGAAGAGCTTTCGCCATCGCTCCGATACCAGCAAGATTCTCAGTTGTCGACCGACGGTCACCTTCTTGCCCGCCCCCTGTAAGCAAGGGAGACAGCCGTTTTCCCTTTTTGAGAAAAGCAAAGCCTACTCCACGTAACCCATGAAATTTATGTCCCGAAAAACTAGCAAAATCAACACGCTCCGGTAAAAATAAAGATAGGTCCACCTTACCAAGCGCTTGAACAGCATCGACATGTAGGGAAACCTTTGGCCAGGCTTCTAAAATATTGGCAAGTTCTGGAATGGGTTGTATACGACCGATTTCATTGTTCACTGCCATGACCGAAACAAGAATTGTGTCTGGCCGGATTAAGGAAGTGAATTGCTCTAAATCAATCTGCCCTGTCTTGTCGACTGGAATGAGCTCTACCTCGAAACCCTGCTGCGTCAACCATTGCGCAGACTCCGCAATGGCAGGATGCTCCACAGCCGAAATCAAGATATGTCTTCCAAAATCTTGCTTCTCAAAAGCAACACCTTTCAGAATCCAGTTGTCGGCTTCGGTTCCACCAGAAGTGAAGACAATTTCCTGTGGATCCTTCCCGATCAAATCCGCAATCTGTTTCCGAGAGGCTTCCAAAAACCGATGAGCCTGATTCCCAAGTCGATGTAGACTTGAAGGATTCCCCCAAATCTTTGAGGCTATTTCTGTATAAGTTGCCAAAACCTCCGGATAGGGACGGGTAGTGGCCGCATTGTCAAAATAAATCATGCTGACTCCTTGTATTCAATGCTCCTATTATATCACTAGTTTTTGATAAAACGGCATCAAAAGTCATAAATCTTAGCTCCAAATTTACATCTGGAAAACTTTTAGCGAACAACCCACGAATTCTCATCATTCAAGATTCTACAAGCTCGCCAATATTCTTTCCTATAGCTAGTTTTAGAAGGCCTCATCTACCATCATTTAATCAGGTGACTCTAGTTCAATCTTGAATTTTCTCTTGCCCCTAGCTATAATAGGAAGAGTAAAGGAGAACATCATGACAGAATTATCAAGACGTAAAAAACAAAAATCAAAGAAACCAGTCATCGACAAAGAAAAAACCAAACAAAAACTAAATACTGGTCTCAATGCCTTTCAACGAACACTAGCCATTGTCGGGGGTATCCTTGGTTTGATTACGGCCTCTATTACCATTTACACCTTTATGAATCGAAACAATCCGTCAAATGGGAATTCCAACCCCGTTCAAACCATCATTCGCCAAATTCAAGGCAACCCAGAACCAACTAGCTCTAGTAGTCAGGTAGAAACAGGGAATTCTGAAACCATTCCTTCCTCAAGCGAAACACCGACTCCAAGCGAAAGCTCTAGTCAAGAACCCACACTTGAAACCAATAGTTCAGTCACAACAGAGGTACCCATTGCAAACAGTGGAGAAGGTACTGAAACTGAATAATTTTTTAAACACCGAGCAATGGACTGAATCCTAGATTTACAATCGAGTAGGGACTAATGCATAGTCCCTCTCACACCACCGTGCGTGCCGTTCGGCACACGGCGGTTCAGTTAACTTTTAACGCATGTCGTTTTAGGTAGTAATCGAGACAGCTGACCAGTCC
>NZ_JBTGGE020000087.1:0-3249 GCF_054331515.2 Streptococcus sp. 10F2
TAAAGCTGCTGTTTCTTTACGTGTATGTCCCTCTTTAACATATTCAAGGACACGTTTTCTAAAATCAATTCCGTATGCCATAAAAATAGTATATCATATACAGTTTATAATCTAAAAGAGTATATGAAAAAAGTCCACATATTCTCTAATGTAAAATCATTAAAGCAATAGTAAGCGAAACATATGAAACTAATTAGTTCTCATAAAATCTCAGAATCTGTTGTTAACAAGGCTTTTTGATAAATGCTGGCTGTATTTTGACCGGTTTTTCTAGTCATGGATCTGAATATTTTTCGAGTAGGCCGATTTTGACATTAGTTGGAGATAAGCTAAGTACAGATGTGAAGATGTGTTTCTAGAGGATTAGGTTTGGACTATTACGGAGACTACTGTAGAATGGATAGCTGTGAAGGCAGTCGTCTATATTTATAACGCTTTAAAATCTGATTTCTAACTTTCTATATTTACGATGTATTCACTTTGTAAACAAGAAGGAGGAGTATGTTATCGATTTTTTCTAGAATCATTTGAATATTACCTCTATCTATCGTACAATAGAGGTTATGAAACGAGGAGTGAGGGTTTGATTTGTGAGAAAGATTAGTCCAAAGAATTGGTTGATGTTTGTACTATTCCTGGGAATGTTGGTAGCTGCTTTGTTGCTTCTCCCGATGGTTCCCGAGCAGTTTGATCGGTGGCAGGCGTCCTCCAAGATTGAACAACTTAAGCAGGAAAATGCAGCCTTGGCCAAGAAGTCCAAGAGTGCCAAGCAGTACGGTCGTATTGGTCGGGCTGAAGTGGTAGCTTATTACCCTAGCAACCTAGAAGCCAGCACCAATCAGCAGATTCAAGATTTAATTTTAGCGGACACTCAGACCTTGAATCCTGAAGGGGAAGATAAGGATTTGAATGCTTTGATTTTTTACCTAGTGGATAAAGAAGAAGGGGCTTTTGTCAATACCCAGCAGGTTAAGCTGGTGAAAAGGGAGTATCCTGTTTCCCCAACCTATGTAGGAACTGAGAAAGAAACAACTCTCGCTTCTTACTACTACACAGATGAAGGTGAACAACTTCGCTTGGATCAGCTCTTCCAAGATCCGGAAGCAGCCCACTCAAAAATGTTGGATATGATTAAGGCCAACCTGCTATCCCAGAATTTAAATGCTGATCGAGTGGCAGAAGTGATTGAAAGCTTACAATACACAGACTTGGCAGATTGGGATTTCTACTATGATAAAAAGAGCTTCTGGATTCAACTCCCTCAGACTGTCGGGGAGGTTAAGCAAGTGGCGGTGCCTCTAACCATCTTGTTTGATGTCATCAATCCAGATATGCTTAAAGGGGCGGATGCGGAATCCTACCAAGATTATATAGCTCCCTCAACCAAGAAAGTTATAGCTCTTACCTTTGATGATGGGCCAGATACCCAGTTGACACCTAAGTTATTGGATATTTTAGAGAAGGAAGAAATTCCTGCAACTTTCTTTGTTCTTGGACGAAATGTAGCGGGAAATGAAAAGATTCTTCGACGGATGAACAAGCAAGGATCAGAAGTTGCTAACCATACCTTCAACCATCCGAATCTGCAACTGATGACAACAGATAGTGCTTTGGCTGAGATTCGTGAGACTCAAAGTGAGATTAAACGGGCAACGGGAATTGATTCCAAACTCTTCCGTCCACCGTTTGGAAATTATACAGCTCAGACTCAACTGTATGCAGGTTTACCGACAATTCTGTGGTCCGTAGATACTTTAGACTGGCAGAACCACAATCCAGAAATGATTTTGGAACAGGTTAAGACCTATGCGCGACCTGGTGGTATTGTCCTTATGCATGATATTCATAAAGAGACAATTGACGCTGTACCGGCAGTTATTGATTATCTAAAGGAAGAGGGCTATGAATTTGTGACCGTCACAGATCTACTCAAAACTAAAGGGATTGATCCCCAAGGGATTTATTATGATCGTGATGGTTTAGGTGAGTAAGACAAAAGCAAGATATTTTACTTTATTAGATTGTAGATAAAGTCTCTAGATTAGCTATTCTAGAGGCTTTTTAATATAGTGGAGACGGAGAAAATACTTAGAACTAATATTTAAGCTAACACTGGTTCATGTGGAAGAAAGAGATCATTGAGCGATTATATGGGACAGCTAAGGAATTTCACCATTTTAGATTTACAAGAAAGATTGGAAAGTCTGAAATCAGTGATCAGCTTGGGCTTACTTTGACATACTTAAGTATTAAAAAGCTGCTACACATGAAGGTTATTGGGATTCGAAAGTCCTTTCTATCTTGTCTAAATTGAAGGAATGAAAAAAGACAAACACCTAAAATGATGTTTGTCTGTCATTTGGAGCAAGGATATTTTTATTGCATTTTCTTATAGATCTAAAACTTCAGGCTTAGCTGCAACTAATTGGCGGTAAAAGGCTGCGCGAGTTGTATAGATATAAGGTGCTAACCATAAATGACCGATTCCAAAGGTTAGGATAGTGAGTAAGGCCCAACCGAGGAAACTAAGGTCTAGAATAAAGAGGTCGAGTTTATGCCCATCCATGAGAAGCCGAGATTTTGTAATGGCTTCTGTAGGTTCAATATCTCTACCTTCTGCGATTAGATCTTCAATAATGTAGTTGGTCATGGAATAGGAATAGGCCTTTATTAAACCAGGGATTATGAAGAGTAGTGTCCAGAAGATTAAGAATATATATTGGAGTAGACTATTTATAAGAATGGGTAAGAAACGACCTTGGCGGAAACTAGTGAAGGCAGCCGTAAAGATATTTTCTTCCTTGTGTTTGTCCAGGAGATTGAGAAAGGCAATTTGGGCACTAGCAGCAAAAAAGATACTTAGGAGTCCTCCAAAACCAAAGGTGAGAAAAGCAAGAAAACTTGGTAATAGGGATAGTAGTAGCGTCAGAGCAACTGCCCAAGTCCAGTTATCAGCTAAGGCTTTCTTAGCTTGATTTTTTAAGTCTGTTCGATTCATAAAATCCTCTCAAAAATAATATAGAGGATAGTATAGCAGATTCGAAAACTTTGTCAAGTTAGGAAAAAGACCAGGCGTCAAGCCCAATGTCATTAAGTTAAGGATTTCGGAAGTTCGTGAATCGAACTTTCGAAATCCTTTTTTTGCTATACTTAGGCTAAAGGAGGTGGTTTTAATGCCAAATCAAGTAAGGAAGCAATTACGAAATAGTGTTACTACTGTGATGGGGCAAGATAGGGGAAGTTTGCTCT
>NZ_JBTGGE020000088.1:0-2912 GCF_054331515.2 Streptococcus sp. 10F2
GCTGCTGCTCATTTCTGTCACTGACAGATTTATTGCTTTTTCATTGACAGGTAGTATTTCTACTACCCACACATTGGTATTCGTCTTGTTCAGTTTTCAAAGGTCATGCCTCTCACGAGACAACTATCTAAGTATATCACCGACCTTAAAAACTGTCAACACTTTTTTTAAAAAAAATAATATTTTTTTTAAATTCTTTAAAATTCCTCTTGTAAAACTGATGTCAGCCATTTGGAAGAGTTACTTTCTTGGATCAAATTCTTCAAAATAAGACGCCATCTCTTTCAACATTTTTTTCCTACCCTTAAAACATTGATTACTAATCAACCGTTGATAATTATCTAATTCTTGTTCTGTTAATGTCTGTCTGTATTCTAACATTCGATTCTTAAAGAGAACTAATTCATCCATATATAATCCCGTTTCAGCTAATAAATGACCAACTTCAGAAACTTCTACATAAGTCTTATTGTCGAGTGTCCGTTTCTTAGCTTCCTGCATTCTCACCTTATCAATAATATGGTTCCGAAATTTCGTCTTAAAATATACATGTAATTTCTCATCATCTTTTAAAACAATGGGATTACTTTTAATCAAATAGTACAAAACCATCATTCCTTCTTGCTCCCAGTCACAGGTATCCCATAAGTGTAAATAAAATTCCCGATGACACTTTAAAACTGTTCCACGAACTTTTTTATACGTTGATTCAAAATTCATAATGTATCCTTTCCTTCTTATCCTATCAAATACTTATGAAGTTTTGGGCGATATTTCCTAAGATGTCGCTTTACTTCTTTATTCGAAAATAAAAATAGAAAAAAAGATCATTTGAGGCAAAAATTTGACATTTCAGGCAAAAGATCTATTAAGAAAAATCTCTCTTATTCATTCCATAATACTCTTGGCTTTTGCATAAAATACGATCTTAACATTTTTTATATATCAAAAACACCCCAATCCTTTAGAGTCATATCTAAAAGATTGAGGTGTTATAAAATTCTACTTATTTGAAATCAATCATGAAGTAGTTTCATCAAGTCCATAGTGATGTTGTTAACACTCACTACACGATACAAATAAATACAATCAATTCGATTCTCTATTTGCCATTAATCTTCTTCACGACGACGTCTTGCTTTAAGTCCAACAGCACTTAAAAGCATTCCCAGACCAAGTGCTACTGCACCTGCATCCGTCTCCTCACCTGTATTTGGTAAGTTTTCTTGATTGTAGATAGGAACTTGGCTCACAGAATCCATTGATGCTGCAACTTGTCCGTCCTTAGACAATCCTACTCCAGTAGTCGATTCTCCCATTGAATTTGGTCTTGTATCGTTATCTGGAAGAACAACTTTAACAAGTACCTGTAGTTTATCTTGAGAGCCGTCTGGGTAAGTCACAACTACAGTCGCTACTTTATCGCCTGCTGTACTTGTGTCTACTGGAGTCTCAAAGGCTACCTTAGTACCCTCTGGAAGATCTGATAAGTTACTGATAGATTTGCTTGGATCTACAGCCTCTCCTGGTTTCACTGTCTGATCTTGTGCAACTGGAGTATTCTTATCAGCGTCTGTTTGATCTTTCTCAGCTACTGGAATCTTGATTGTTACTTGATCACTTGAACCATCTGGGTAAGTAACTGTCACAACTGCTTCAATCACATCACCTGGTTTCGCATCCGCTGGAACATCCACTGTGATTGCACCTGTATTTGGATCTACCTTAACTGCTGGGTTATTAGACTCAAACTTAGAACCTGCTGGCAACTCGCTGCCATCTGCGTTCTTCGGTGCTGGAATCTTAACTGTTTCTCCTGGTTTGCCAGATTTCTCTTCAAACTTAGGATCGTTCTTACCTGCGTCTGTTTGATCTTTCTCAGCCACTGGAATCTTGATTGTTACTTGATCACTTGAACCATCTGGGTAAGTAACTGTCACAACTGCTTCAATCACATCACCTGGTTTCGCATCCGCTGGTACGTCTACTGTGATCGCACCTGTATTTGGGTCTACCTTAACTGCTGGGTTATTAGACTCAAACTTAGAACCTGCTGGCAACTCACTGCCATCTGCGTTCTTCGGTGCTGGAATCTCAACTGTTTCTCCTGGTTTGCCAGATTTCTCTTCAAACTTAGGATCGTTCTTACCTGCGTCTGTTTGATCTTTCTCAGCCACTGGAATCTTGATTGTTACTTGATCACTTGAACCATCTGGGTAAGTAACTGTCACAACTGCTTCAATCACATCACCTGGTTTCGCATCCGCTGGTACGTCCACTGTGATCGCACCTGTATTTGGGTCTACCTTAACTGCTGGGTTATTAGACTCAAACTTAGAACCTGCTGGCAACTCGCTACCATCTGCGTTCTTCGGTGCTGGAATCTCAACTGTTTCTCCTGGTTTGCCAGATTTCTCTTCAAACTTAGGATCGTTCTTACCTGCATCTGTTGTTGGATCTACAACCTTAACAGTGACTGGAACCTTATCTGTTGAGCCATCTGGGTAAGTCACTGTCACAACTGCTTCAATGACATCACCTGGTTTCGCATCCGCTGGTACGTCTACTGTGATCGCACCTGTATTTGGATCTACCTTAACTGCTGGGTTATTAGACTCAAACTTAGAACCTGCTGGCAACTCACTGCCATCTGCGTTCTTCGGTGCTGGAATCTCAACTGTTTCTCCTGGTTTACCAGATTTCTCTTCAAACTTAGGATCGTTCTTACCTGCGTCTGTTTGATCTTTCTCAGCTACTGGAATCTTGATTATTACTTGATCACTTGATCCATCTGGGTAAGTCACTGTCACAACTGCTTCAATGACATCACCTGGTTTCGCATCCGCTGGTACGTCTACTGTGATCGCACCTGTATTTGGATCTACCTTAACTGCTGGGTTATTAGACTCAAA
>NZ_JBTGGE020000089.1:0-2845 GCF_054331515.2 Streptococcus sp. 10F2
TTAAAAAAGGTCACAAAAACCTTTATTTGGTATGCACAAAAAGACCACTTTTGAAAGTCTGATGGAATTATGAGCTTTCAAATGTGGTCTTATTTTAAATTCTAGGTCTTAACTTAATGACATTGAAGTTCGTTCTTCTGTCTTTTTTGATAACATTTGTCTCATCGAGCAAAGTTTATGGATTCATATTCACTCGATGCCATTCATTGATGACATAAGCTAGCTGTCCTACTTGATACAGACCAACCGCACTGATTTCGCTAGAAGCTGTAGTTGTACCTCCCAAACCTGCTGTATAAAGTGCAACCAAGTAAGGTGTCTCCTCGTATACAACTGCATTGACATTTAAAGCTTCATTCACATAGCCTGGCTTCTGATCAATTTTCAAACCTGGTAGGAGACTCTTATAATATTCTCCTGGGAATGATTCACCCGTTAAACGTAAGATTTCAGAATATTTCTTTTGATCTTTCCAGAGATGCTCTAAAACCTGAATAAAATAATCAGTTGTCGTTTTATTTTCAGTTGAAATGGTTTTAATCTCACCCTTTGACGTACCATAACGGTCGTACATTTCATACACCTTATCCATGCCACCTAGACGATCCGCTAAAGCATAGGCAGGAGTGTTTTCAGAATAAACCAAAGAATAGACCTGCATATCTGGAATAGTCATCATACCACCAAAGGCTGCGACATAATTATCATGCTCCCCTTGATACTCAAATTGAGTATTGGTAATGTCAAACTCATCCTCTAAATTTAATTTTCCTTTTTCAACTTCGTCAACAACTAACATGTTTAAGGGCAATTTATAGGTAGAACCAGCCGTCATTGCTTGAGTATCATTAAAAGCAAACTGTTCATTACTTTTTGTGTTTTTATAAGAAAAAGCTACCTGAGAATGGTCAATACCATATTCATCCATATAGGCTTTTACAACCTCTTCAAGCGACAAATTTGCATAATCATAGTATAAGCCGTAACTATCCATAATTGCGGCATCTTCTTCCATGACTTTTTGCTTATCAGCCTTACTCTTATTTGTAGGAACCACCTTATCTTCTTCAGACTCTTCTCCTTTTTTCTCTTCCTTTTTAGTCCCCATGATTTGTTGTACCATTTGGGAAAAAGGATTCGATTTGGAATGAGAGCCAGCAAAAAATACTGCAACAACAAAGGCTAAAGAAGCTAGTCCAACAAGAAAACCAACAATCCACTTACTATACTTTTTCATAATTCCTCACCCAGTAAATTTTCAACCCACTTATTATAAAATATATACAAGCAAAAAACAATAGAAATAAAAAAGTTCAAGTCTAAAACCTGAACTTTTTTATTTCTATTAAGCCATAGCTGAATCTAATACTTCACCAATAGCGGCTAATCGCTCAACAACCTCAGCCTCAGTCAAACCATTTTCAGAAACATAGCGATTCCGAGGATGAACGCGACATTCATGGCTACAAGCACGAAGATACTTAGCTTCATTTTCTTCAGATGTCAAAATACGTCGGTTACAGAAAGGATTTCCACAGTTCACATAACGTTCGCAAGGTGTTCCGTCAAACCAATCTTTTCCAACGACAACTGGATCGACATGGTTGATATCCACTGCAATCCGCTCATCAAAGACATACATTTTTCCATCCCAAAGCTCACCTTGAACCTCTGGATCCTTACCATAAGTCGCAATTCCACCGTGTAGCTGACCTACATCTTTGTAGCCTTCACGAACCATCCATCCAGAGAACTTCTCACAACGGACTCCACCTGTACAATAAACAACAACACGCTTGTCCATGAATTCTTCTTTGTGATCACGTACCCACTGAGGTAATTCACGGAAATTACGAATATCCGGACGAATCGCACCACGGAAATGACCTAAATCATACTCATAATCATTTCGTGTATCAAGTACCACTGTATCTTCATCCAATAGGGCTTCTTTAAATTCCTTTGGAGAAAGATAAGCACCTGTCGTTTCAAGCGGATTAATATCAGCGTCAAAATCGTTATCCTCTAAACCAAGATGAACAATTTCTTTCTTATAGCGAACAAACATCTTTTTAAAGGCTTGTTCTTCTTCTAAGTCAATTTTAAACCAAAGATCTTCCATACCAGGAAGCGAGTGGACATAATCCATATACTTCTGAGTTGTTTCAAAATCACCAGATACAGTACCGTTGATTCCCTCATCAGCGACTAAAATACGCCCTTTAAGACCAATAGACTTACAAAATTCCAAATGGTCTTTCGTAAATTGCTCCGCATTTTCAATGGGAACATATTTGTAATACAATAGAACACGAATATCTTTTGCCATAAGATTTCATTCTCCTTTAAACTATCATTTGAATTTAAAATTCAATTCATTATAACTTGAAATAGAAGAAAACCCAAGACTTTTATCTTAAAAGTAACAAAAAAAAAGACCCCTAAGGGTCAGAACTCCGCCAGTAGGACTCGAACCTACGACATCATGATTAACAGTCATGCGCTACTACCAACTGAGCTATGGCGGATAAAGAAAAGCTAAGCGACTACCTTATCTCACAGGGGGCAACCCCCAACTACTTCCGGCGTTCTAGGGCTTAACTTCTGTGTTCGGCATGGGAACAGGTGTATCTCCTAGGCTATCGTCACTTAACTTTTTTCTGTAATAATTTGGCGGTTTCAGCCTCATCTGCATCTCGGTAATCCTTAGATTTACCTCGACTGGATTCCTTGAACTCATCCAAATTATTTTTGAAAAATTGATTTTTCTCTACAAAACCTTGTAGAGTGAGTGTTAAGAACACTCAAAATTGAATAACTATAGAGGATATGAAATCCAAAAGTA
>NZ_JBTGGE020000090.1:0-2812 GCF_054331515.2 Streptococcus sp. 10F2
TAAAAAAGGTCATAAAAACCTTTATTTGGCATGCACAAAAAGACCACTTTCGAAAGTCAGATATCAATTTGAACTTCCAAAGTGGTCTTATTTTAGATTCTAAGTCTTAACTTAATGACATTGAGCACTCGCTCACCTGTTTTGTTTATCCTAGAATACTTCCATTTGGAATCGCATCATCAACCGTAATAACGGACAAACGATTCTCGAATTCAGCTGAGAGAATCATTCCTTGACTAACCAAGCCCATCATTTTACGAGGTTTCAAATTGGCCACAATTTGCAATTTTTTCCCAAGTAAAACTTGTGGATCTGGATAATAGGCCGCAATTCCGGATAGAATTTGGCGATCTTGACCATCACCAGCATCCAAGCGGAAGGCCAATAACTTCTCACTACCCTCCACTCGCTGAACTTCTTTAACCTCAGCTACCCGAATTTCCACCTTGTCAAAATCATCAAATTGAATAGCCTTTTTGTTTAACAACAAATCAACCTTTGTTGGATCCCACTCTTCTTCTTTTTTACCACCTGACATCTGAGATTTAATGTAGGCAATTTCTTCCTCCATGTCCAAGCGAGGGAAGATCGGTTGCCCCTTGGCAACAACCTGGCTCTCCGTTGGGATGTTACCAAAGGCTAAATCTTCTAAAGAGCTAACCTCAGCCAATCCTAATTGATTCAGAATAGAACGGCTAGTCTCCATCATGAAGGGTTGGAGAAGAGCAGCAACCAATTGTAGACTAGCTACTAGATGGCTCATCACACTTGCCAATAGCTCACGGTCCGCCTCATCCTTAGCCAAAACCCAAGGCTGAGTCTCATCAATATACTTATTGGTCCGCATGATGAACTTCCACACAACCTCCAGAGCACGTGGAAGATTCACTGCTTCCATCTGCTTTTGGAACTCTCGAATTGTTTCCTCCGCTTTCGACTCCAAATCCCTATCAAAGGCCGTAATATCTGTCTTAAATGCAGGCACCTGACCACCAAAATACTTATTCACCATCGCTACGGTTCGATTCAACAAATTACCTAAATCATTAGCCAACTCATAGTTGATACGACCAACATAATCTTCAGGTGTAAAAGTACCATCAGAACCAACAGGAAGTGAGCGCATTAAATAATACCGAAGAGCATCCAAGCCGTAACGCTCTACCAGCATCTCAGGATAAACCACGTTCCCCTTGGATTTAGACATTTTTCCATCCTGCATGACAAACCACCCATGAGCGATCAGACGTTTTGGAAGCGGCAAATCAAGCATTTTCAAAATGATTGGCCAATAAATGGAATGGAAGCGAAGAATATCCTTCCCAAGCATATGAATATCCGCAGGCCAGAACTTGACAAAGTTTCCATCCTCATCCTGTCCATACCCCAAAGCTGTAATATAGTTAGCAAGGGCATCAATCCAAACATAAATCACATGCTTAGGATTGGAAGGTATCGGGACTCCCCAAGTAAAGCTAGTCCGTGAAACAGCCAGATCCTCTAAACCAGGTTCAATAAAATTCTTAAGCATCTCATTCATCCGACCATCAGGACTAATAAACTCAGGATGTTCTTTAAAATAGTCGGCTAACCACTGAGAATACTTACTCAAACGTAGGAAGTAAGACTCCTCTGAAACCCATTCTACCTCGTGACCTGAAGGAGCAATCCCGCCAATAACAGTCCCTTCCTCATCCCGGAAGACCTCAGTCAATTGCGTTTCAGTAAAGAACTCTTCATCAGAAACAGAGTACCACCCTGAATATTCCCCCAAATAAATATCATCTTGCGCCAACAGCTTCTCAAAAATCTGAGCAACAACGGCCTCATGATCTGCATCCGTTGTACGAATAAAACGGTCATACGAAATATCTAAAAGTGACCACAATTCTTTAACATCCTTGGCCATACCATCAACATAGGCTTGCGGCTCAAGACCAGCTTCCGCTGCCTTATCTTGAATCTTCTGACCATGTTCATCCAATCCAGTCAAATAGAAGACATCATAGCCCATCAAACGCTTATAACGTGCTAAAACATCGCTAGCAATTGTTGTATAAGCTGAACCAATATGCAAACGCCCACTTGGATAATAAATAGGCGTACTAATATAAAACGATTTATCAGACATCATTTACTCCTCAAAATTACTCCCCTTATTATACCACGCTCCAAAAGCCACAAGCAAACCAAAATACAGATAATCCAAATAGCCTTAAAAGAGAATCTTTGACCCTATTCCCGAAAAGCAACAGAGTCAAAAACACTTCCCAAAACAGATTCCTTCAACAGTATTCTTCAGCTCCCGCTTCCTCATAACTTTCGAATACCTCGAAAGTTCTACACCATCAAGAAAAAAAAACAACTAAACAGAATACAGCCAAATCTCCTGAAGGAAGACTGGATTTTGTTGCGGAGTGCCTTCGCTTTATTCCCATACTCAGCCACTCAATTCCTGAGTGGCTGAGCAAGCGACACCTTGGACTTGGTTTGGGAAATATATAGGCAGTCTGAGTAGAGACTGCCTATACCCGAGCCTTAAAATAGAAATGCGAGGACAATGAGAAAAACAACTAAACAGAATACAACAAAATGTCCTGAGGGAAGACTGGATTTTGTTGCGAAGTTCCTTCGCTTTATTCCCATACTCATCCACTCAATTCCTGAGTGGATGAGCGAGCGACACCTTGGTCCCAAACAACTTAGAGACAGAAGTTAAATCTTCTTATTTCACTCTCTGCTTTAAACTTCGCTATTGGACTTGGTTTGGGAAATATAAAAAAAGATGACATTTCTGTCATCTAATCTAGTC
>NZ_JBTGGE020000091.1:0-2797 GCF_054331515.2 Streptococcus sp. 10F2
TGTGTCAAATAATAGCGACGACGTCCACCACGTTTGTCAGTGAGAATAGCTTCTAAACCTCCCTCTTGATAGCGATTCAATAAGTTACGTACAGTTTGATGAACAAAACCCACAGACTTGGCTGCTGCTGTTAAATTCTGTGATTCAGAATATAGAATAAGAGCCTGAATTTTTCTATGATGTTGAGCATTCTCTTTATTTTTCAGTGCCTGTTTTAATTCTTTAACTTGTGATTTGCTTAGCTTTGTTTTCATATCTATATTATATCGCTATTTTTGGTTTTTGTTAAGTATCAATTCGTTTGTTCTTAGCGATTGGGTAAGTTACTGGCTGATCTGAGTTTAAGGCAGCTTCTCTGACTTCCCTTGGTGTCTTATATTGGTATCTGCTTTGTAATCGATGGTGTTTATAAAATCGGATATAGTCTTTGATGGCAAAACGAAGAGTCGCTTCATCAGAAATCTCATACATTTGATACATTTCCGTTTTTAGGATACCCCAGAAGCCCTCAATTGGACCATTATCGATACAATGACCAACTCTTGACATGGATTGTGTCATACTATTGTCCTCCTGCTTTTTCTGAAAAACTCTATTCGTGTATTGAAAGCCTCTATCACTATGAAAAAGTGGCTTGGCTTTAGGATTCTTAGCGATTGCGTCATCAAAGGTTTTAAAAACAAGTCGAGTATCATTCCGACCACTTACGACAAAAGCAACAGGATATCTGTCATATAAATCTAGAATGACACTAAGATAAAGTTTCTTTGTGGTGTTGGGAATCTTGAACTCTGTAACATCTGTAACCCACTTTTCATTCGGTCTGGCCGCGTAAAAGTCTCTTGCCAACTTATTTTCTGCAGTCTGTTCTGACTTAGAGGATCTATTGGCTTTCCCTTTCTGCTTACGAATACGTGCGTGAACATTGATATTCTTCATGATTCGATGGATTCTATTTTTTGAGTAATTGGTTTGGTTAAAGTGATTGATCCACGCTGTCATCCTACGATATCTTAAGATATGCGAGAAGCGTTCATCGTATTCTTTTATGAGAACTGCCAGTTCTTTGTTTACCTTCTCCTGTTCAGGTATAACTCGATGTTTCCATTTATAAAAGGCAGAACGAGCGATGCTTAGCTGCTTGCACATCCAGCTTATACTCCATGATTTGTGGTTGTAGAAGTATTCAATCGCTAGATATTTTGATTCGTTACGTAGTTTCCCTAGCCTCACATCCTTCCGAAGTCCCTCACTTTTTAAGAGTTCGACAACCATATCCTTTTCTTCTAGTTGGTGTTTTAATCGCTTGTTTTCTCTGCGAAGTCTTTCTAATTCATCAACTTCAGCATCACTCTTATGACGACCTCTCCGGTCTTTCAACCCATCTTCGCCATCACGGTCATACTTTCTAACCCAGAAATAGACTTGACTATAGGAAACATCGTATAGCTTAGCAGTCTCCTTGTAATTACGGTTATGGTCAATACAATACTTCACAATTTCAATTCGTTCTTCTATTGTAGTTTTCCGTCTTGCTTCTGCCATATAGATCTCCTGAATAGGCATGTAATCTTTTAGCTCTATATTAGCATTATACAATCTAATCCACTTCAATAAAACACTATCTGAAATATTGTAGAGAGAACTTAACTCAAGAGTCGAATTCTCACCACTTATATACTTTGAACTGCTCCCTGTCAAGTAGACAGTGAAATAATAAAAGATTATGCGACGGCCTTGTTCCTCATTTCAAGAGGGGCAAGGCCGTTATTGCGGTCTTGAAAACGTTCATGATTGTAGAAATGAATATAAGTATCTATATCAGCTACCAACTCCTCAAAGGTCTTATACTTCTTCAAATCATAACATTCGGTCTTAAAATGCCCAAAGAAGCTCTCAATTGGCGCATTATCAATACATTTACCAACACGAGACATAGAGCGTGTCACTAGTTTTCTATTAATGAAACGTGTCATGCGACGGTAGCCTAGAATACCTTTGTATTGAGCATGAAGTTCTTGCATCAGTGAAACCAACTCTCTATTTATCTTCTCGTATTCAGTCTCCTCATGGTTCAGTCATTTGTAGTAGCCTGAACGAGAGACCTTCAAGAGTCGACATAAGAGATGAATCGGATCTCCATTGTTCTCTTCATGATATTCCTTGATTGCTTGGAATTTAGAAGTGAGTCGACCTAACCTTACTTCATATTCCGTAGATCGATCTCTTGAAGCTTTTTTAGAAGACCGTTCTCCATTTCTAGTAGTCGATTGCATTCCTCTAATTGTTTAAGCTTAAGGAGTAATTCCTCTTCATTAGTTAAATTCGACTTGCTTTCAAGTCCCCTTCCACGACGGTCTTCTAAGCCTCGACTACCTTCTTTTTCAAATTTTCGTACCCATGAATAGATTTGTTGGTAAGAAATACCATACTTTTCAATAGCTGCTTGATAGTTTTTATCGTGAGCAATCGTAAAGTTTACGGCCTCAAGCCGTTCTTCAAAAGTTGTTTTACGCCCCTTTTTCATCCTAGAATATCCTCTACTAGTAGATTTTAACTTATTACCACTAGTATAAATGTTTATCCACTTTCTGAGAACACTTCAATCTGATATTCCATATTTTTTAACCAAACTCTCTTGGCTTCCTCGGCCTTCTAAATAGTTAAATACTGCCTGTTCTTTCAGCTCCTGGCTATATTTCTTCCAAGTTCGACTTTCATAGAGACCATTAATACCATCTTGTTTGTATTTTCGAATCCACTCTTGAATCGTTTTGTAGGATACCTGGCTTTGTTT
>NZ_JBTGGE020000092.1:0-2646 GCF_054331515.2 Streptococcus sp. 10F2
TGTCTAACCTGAACAATTAGATTATATCAGGAAAAAGAAATGGAAGCTCAAAGCCTTGTCAGCCACCAGCATAGCTGGTGGTTTTTCTGTTTTTCTCTTCGAGAAAAACTGGCTTGAAGCCATAATAAAAAGAAGTTGGACTCAAGGTCCAACCTCAAAATAATAGGGAGACAATCGGTTCATTGAAAGTGAGAATATTTGATGTAGTGGCTAATTAGTAGATTCACTCGTATTTCCCACTCCCCTATACTGTTCTGCTATCAAGATTCTAATTGACTGTAAGCTTTAGCGATTCTTGCTCCAACCTTGGCGTTATTATAAACAAGTTGAATATTGGCTTTAAGGCTTTCACCATCAGTCAAATCAACAATTTTTCCAAGTAAGAATGGAGTCATATCCTTACCGATAATACCCGCTTCTTCTGCTTCAACTACAGCTTGAGCAATGATACCATCAATATAGTCCGCATCCAATTCATACTCCGTTGGAATTGGATTCACGACTAAAGTACCTGCAGTCAATCCAAGCTCATGACTGACCTTATTCATATGCGCAATTTCCTCAACAGAGTCAACTCGACTATTCAATTTATAAGGAGACTTGCTAGTATAGAAAGCTGGCAGAACATCTGTTTGGTAACCAAGGACTGGAACTCCTTTAGTTTCCAAATACTCCAATGTTCGAGGGAGATCCAAGATGGATTTAGCCCCTGCACAAATCACCGTTACAGGCGTCTGAGCCAACTCTTCCAAGTCAGCTGACACATCTAGCGTTTCTTCATAACCACGGTGAACACCTCCAATTCCCCCTGTTACAAAAAAGGGAATACCAGCCAAATGGGCACCAATCATAGTGGTGGCAACAGTTGTAGCCCCGATTTTTTTCTGGGCAAGAATCAGCGCTAAATCCCGCCGCGATACCTTTGCTACATCCTTTTCAGTTGCCAAACGTTCCAAATCTGCCTCACTAAGCCCAATTTTGTATTTTCCATCCATAATCGCAATAGTGGCAGGGACAGCTCCTTCCTCTCGGATGATGGCTTCAACCGTCTGAGCCATTTCCACATTTTGTGGATACGGCATACCATGCGAAATAATCGTAGATTCAAGAGCTACAACAGGTTGACCTGCCTCAAGAGCTGCTGCAACTTCCGGTGCAATATCAAGATACTGTTTCATTGGTAAAGAGTTCCTTTCTTTCATTAGCGAGACGTTCTTTAGACAAGTTGGGACGAACAGTGTCCTGAGAACGAATTGTGTGGTAAGAGTTAGTTAAACCCAATTGTAAGATTTCCTGAATGGAGTAGCCATTCAACCAGCCATAAATAACACCTGAAGCCAAAGCATCTCCAGCCCCCGTTGCATCTACAACTTGATCCAATGGGATTGGTTGAATTTCTAGGTAAGTCCCTTCCTGATGGGCATAGACCATCGTCTCTGCCCCTTCTGTGATGAGAACCTGTGTAAGCCCATGATCCAACCAAGCCCGTGCCAAATCTTTTTTCGTGACTTTTTGACCCAATGCTAACTCTAAATAAGCCTCTGACTCATCTAGATTCACAATCAACCATTCAACCCCTTTCAAATCTTGAGGAAGATGCGTCATTTTGGGGGCTGATACTGGAATTAAAGCTAGCTGCAGTTGATGCTCACGTGCTAGTTGAATCAGATAGTCCAGACTCTCTTTGGGAAGATTCAAATCTGCTACAACCCCTTTAGCATCTAGCAGTAGATTTTCATATTTAGACAACCAAGAAGGGGTCATTTCATCACAAATTGTCATGTTTGCTAGT
The DNA here is from genome assembly GCF_054331515.2 of Streptococcus sp. 10F2. Lineage (NCBI taxonomy): Bacteria > Bacillati > Bacillota > Bacilli > Lactobacillales > Streptococcaceae > Streptococcus > Streptococcus sp. 10F2. Next base: position 1,793 of record NZ_JBTGGE020000092.1, read on the forward strand.
GCCAAAGTCATATCCCCATCCTCATCTAAGATCGCAACATAAGAACTAGTTGGATGATGACTTTGTTTGTCAACATACTTGAGATTCACATAAGACTGGGTCAAAGACTTTAATTGCTCTCCATCATGATCGTCTCCAACCAAGGAGAGCAAGAGAACATCTTCTTCCAAACGTCCTAAATTTTCCGCAATATTCCGGCCAACACCTCCTACAGAAAGACTAGCTCCCACAGGATTTGAAGTCCCCATTTGGAGCTTCTCCCTAGCATAAAATTTCCGATCTAAATTCATGCCACCAATACAGACCACAGATTTAGATTCTTCTAAAATATAAGCCCGGCCCCGCAGATAATTCTTCTGAACCAAACTAGAAATCAAATTCGCAACGGTTGACCGCGAATAACCTACCTGGTTTGCCAATTCCTGCTGAGATTGGTAAGGATCCTGACGAATCAAATCCAAAATCTCCTGCTCACGCTCTGTTAACACAAAAACCTCCCTTCTAAACATTTGTCCAAGTACAAACAACTGTTTCAACAGCCTCATTATAAGCCATCTCTCTCTGGAAAGCAAGAAATATGATAAAAAATTCGAGAGGAAACCGAGAAGATTTCCACAGGGAGATACTCAAGTAGTATTCTCCTAGGATAATCTAAATCCTAATTATTAAATTGTGTGCCTAACTTCTGGGCTCTAGATCAAATGAACACGGTCCACTTGCCCCCCGAAGAATCGAGTAGGGACTAATGCATAGTCCCTCTCACACCACCGTGCGTGCCGTTCGGCACACGGCGGTTCAGTTAACTTTTAACGCATGTCGTTTTAAGTAGTAATCGAGACAGCTGACCAGTCCTC
>NZ_JBTGGE020000093.1:0-2627 GCF_054331515.2 Streptococcus sp. 10F2
GAAAAGAATAACTGTTTGTTGGTCCTGACGGATCGTCGTAGTCGTTATCAAATCATGAGATTAATTCCTGATAAAACCGCTCAATCTGTAAACCAATCCCTCAAACAAATTCTAAATGAGCACAACATCCTATCTCTTACAACGGATAACGGTACCGAGTTCTATCGATTATCAGAAGTGTTTCCAGAAGAACATATCTATTACGCACACCCTTATTCATCTTGGGAAAGAGGTACTAATGAAAACCAGAATAGGCTCATACGCAGATGGTTACCAAAAGGAACCAAAGAAACGACCCCAAAAGAGGTCGCCTTTATTGAAAATTGGATAAACAACTATCCTAAAAAATGCTTGGGCTACAAGTCACCGAAGGAATTTCTTATCGGTGGCTAACTTCAACTTGAAATTTATATTTGTTATACTATTACTAATTATTAGTAAAAAGGAGAAGAGGCGATGGGGCTTTTAGTAGATGGAAAATGGGTGGACCAATGGTATGATACCAAATCCACGAGTGGTAAATTTGTGCGAACCGTTACGCAGTTTCGGAATTGGATAACACCAGATGGTCAACCTGGTCCGACTGGTGAGGGAGGTTTTAAAGCAGAGTCAGGTCGCTACCATCTCTATGTATCCCTTGCTTGTCCTTGGGCGAGTCGAACCTTGGTGATGCGAAAATTGAAAGGGTTAGAAGAGCATATCTCGTTGTCTGTTGTGAATCCTTTTATGTTGGAAAACGGCTGGACTTTCGCAGAAGGTTCAGGTGTGATTGAAGATAGTATTTTGCATAGTGACTATCTTTACCAAGTCTATCTAGAAGCAGATGCCCACTATACAGGCCGAGTAACGGTTCCTGTTTTGTGGGATAAGAAAACCAGGACAATTGTTAGTAATGAATCATCCGAAATTATACGGATGTTTAATTCAGCCTTTAATGACGTGACTGGAAATCAGGAAGATTATTATCCGCAAGAATTACAAGAAGCCATTGATGAGATGAACGATTTTATCTATCCTACTATTAACAATGGAGTGTATAAAGCCGGTTTTTCAACCAATCAAAAGGTTTACGAGGAAGAAGTAGCCAATGTTTTTAAGGCTTTAGACAAACTGGAAGTTCACTTGGAAAATCAAGATTACTTGGTTGGGAATCGTTTGACAGAAGCAGATATTCGATTATTCACAACATTAGTCCGTTTTGATGCTGTTTATTTTGGTCATTTTAAATGTAATCTCAAAGCATTGGTGGATTATCCGAATCTTTGGAATTATACTAAGCGACTGTATCATTATCAAGGAATTTCAGAAACTGTTGATTTTAGCCAGATCAAAGAACACTATTATGGAAGCCACAAAACGATTAATCCAACAGGGATTATACCAGTTGGACCTAACTTGGACTGGAGCCTCTAGTCATCAAGCTAGGAGAGAACCAAGTTTTTAAGATGGCTACAGTTTCGGCACTATTTTGATATAATGAAGAAAATGAAAATTGAGGAGCCCGTTTCCTGGTGCTGATACGTTAAAGGAGATACAGATGATAAAATTGCTTGCGGTTGATATGGATGGAACTTTGCTAGACGAAAATAAGAAGTTGAAGCAAAAGACGCTTACGGATTTGGAAACAGCTATAAAATCTGGTGTTGTACCGGTAATCTGTACAGGACGTCCTTTGTCTGGAGTTCTTCCTTATCTACAAGTGCTAGATTGGATTGGGAAAGACGCCTATATTATCATTAACAATGGTGCGACGATTTATCGGACAAAGGATTTATCGATTCATTCTTGGTCTGGTTTGTCAGAGGAAGAATTGCTGTTGTTGGATAGTATCTCACAAGAATCAACAGCTCAATTGACGGTGTTTGATGAGCGTGATTATCTAGTAGTCGGGGAAGATGCTGGAGACTTGGTAACGATGGATGCTGGTTTGGTTTTTGCTGAACCTAAGCGTGTCGAGCTAGAGGATCTGTTAACGAGTCAGGAAAAGATTTTTCAAGCTATGTACTTAGATGAAAAAGAAGCACTCGATCAATTTGAAGCGGATTATGGATCGAAATTGGCAGAGCACTTTGAAGTAGTAAGATCTCAAGATTATATTTATGAGTGTTTACCAAAAGGAACGAATAAAGCAATAGGTCTTTCCTATTTAGTGCAAGATTTAGGATTTACCAGTGCTGAGGTAATGGCAATTGGCGATGCCAATAATGATTTGGAAATGTTAGCTTATGCGGGGTGGTCTGTAGCCATGGGTAATGCGAATGAGGCTGTGAAAAAAGTTGCTAAATTCCAAACTGGATCTCATGCAGAAAATGGAGTCGGTCAAGCTATTCGAGAGATTCTTTTACCTGCGAATCAGAACTAGAAGTTCGTTTGGAAAATAGAGCTAGTGCTTATGGAGCGATCATGGCTCGTCATTCAATGAATGGATATAAGAATGCTTGTTTAGTCATAGATTTCAAGCGACATTTTAGATTTACACTCTATAATGTCTAATCCTGAAATAGTATGCTAGTAACTAAAAATGGGGAATAGTTTTTGATAGGGCAACGTTTGGACGCTGCCCTATTTTTGATTCCCCAATATCTGTGTAGACATGAGCGATTATGAATTGTAGAAAAAATTTCTTG
>NZ_JBTGGE020000094.1:0-2616 GCF_054331515.2 Streptococcus sp. 10F2
CCTAGGTGGATAGCGGACAAAGTGTCAGGTTGGGGTGACCACTATCAACTAGTAGCACAAAAGTCAGTATTAAAGAGAGCCATATCAAAACCAGTCCTCGCCAAACGAGGACTGGTCAGCTGTCTCGATTACTACTTAAAACGACATGCGTTAAAAGTTAACTGAACCGCCGTGTGCCGAACGGCACGCACGGTGGTGTGAGAGGGGCTATCAATTAGTCCCTACTCGATTCTCAATGTATAAACATGGCATCGCCGAAGCTGAAGAAGCGGTAGCCTTCTTCGATGGCGTGGTGATAGGCTGCGAGGGTTTGCTCACGACCAGCGAAGGCCGATACCAGCATCACGAGGGTTGATTTTGGTAGGTGGAAGTTGGTAGAGAAGGCATCTACCACTTGCCACTGGTAACCAGGTTTGATGAAGATATTGGTCCAGCCACTAGCTCCAACGAGTTTGCCTTGGTTGTCTCGAGCAACGGTTTCCAGGGTTCGGATGGTAGTGGTACCGACAGCGACAATGCGATTTCCGGCTTCTTTGACCTGATTTAAGGCTTGGGCTGTTTGGTCTGAGATGGTGTAGTATTCCGAGTGCATATCGTGGGCTTCCACCTCATCCACGGATACGGGGCGGAAGGTTCCTAGTCCGACATGGAGGGTGAGGTAGTGGATTTGAACCCCTTTGGCAGCGATGGCATCCAACAATTCTGGTGTAAAATGAAGTCCCGCAGTTGGGGCGGCGGCGGAGCCGTTTTCTTTAGCGTAAACGGTCTGGTAGCGTTCATGATCTTCTAGTTTTTCATGAATATAAGGCGGAAGGGGCATCTCGCCGAGACTCTCGAGGATTTCCAAGAAGATTCCCTCATAATGGAATTGGATGATACGACCGCCGTGCTCTAATTCTTGGATCACTTCAGCTTGAAGACGGCCGTCTCCAAATTCAATCCGAGCGCCAACTTTAAGTCGTTTGGCAGGTTTAGCAAGAACCTCCCATTGGTCGCCTTCTGTATTTTGCAAAAGTAGGAGCTCCACATGACCACCGGTTTCTGTCTTTTGCCCGTAGAGCCGAGCTGGCAGTACGCGTGTGTTATTGAGAACCAGCGCATCGCCTGGATTCAGGTAGTTAATCAGATGGTCAAAATGGCTATCCGTCATCGCTCCACTTTCTCGGTTCAAGACCAGTAAGCGAGAAGAGGAACGATCTTCAAGTGGAACCTGAGCAATAAGTTCCTCAGGTAATTCAAAATCAAAATCACTAGTTTTCATATTAGATCCTTATAGTTGATAAAACAAAAATAGATAGTAGAGTAACAGTAAAAAAGGAGTACTTACCAAAAGAAAGGCTAGGAAACTGCAAATAAAAACAAGCCAGCCTCCCATCTTGTAGCCCCCAAAATAAAGGGCAAGAAACAGGAAGATTCCTCCTAAAAAAAGACAGGCAACAAGTTCTAACATAAGGAATATTATAGCACAGACTACTTTAGGAAAGATAGTCAATGAAGTTTTTGAAGAAGAAACTCGTTCGAATGTTGGAAGGTAAGCAATGGTGGCTGTCCTAATACTGAAATCACATTTAGTTATGGAAGGCTGTAGCTTAGAATCGACTAGGCAAGTGGCAAGACTATCCTAAGATTGCTAGTTCTGTCTATGGAGATGTTTACTTATAGATTCATTCGTTGTCCTGTCGTCTTCTAGAGAAGATAGCTTTTGAAGGGAGGGATAGACTTGTCTTTTAAGTAGAGTTGTCTTTGATGGAGCAGATCTTTTTCGGAAAAAATGGTCTATACCAGTTGACAAAAATTGGTATAGACCATATAATAGAATTAAGAAAAGCTAGGAGGAAGTTCCCATGATTAAAGTTATACGTGTTTCAAGTCAAGAAGAAGGGGGGCAACAAGCCCTTGAAATTTTAAAAGAGAAATTGGCAGCAGGAGCTAAAACATTAGGTTTGGCAACAGGAAGTAGCCCTCTAGGTTTTTACGAGGCTGTTCGAGCTAGTGATGTTGATTTTTCTAACTTGACGAGTGTGAACTTGGATGAATACGTAGGTCTTGGGGCTGACAATCCCCAATCTTATCGTTATTTTATGGAAGAACATCTTTTCCAAGCAAAGCCTTTTAAAGCAAATTACCTTCCAAACGGGGAAGCCAGTGATTTGGAAGCGGAATTAGCCCGTTACCAAGAAATCTTGGAAGCTCATCCAGTTGATTTGCAAATCCTTGGGATTGGTCGAAATGGTCATATTGGTTTTAATGAGCCTGGGACTTCCTTTGATCAGGTGACACAGGTGGTTGATTTAGAAGCTTCTACCATTGAAGCCAATGCCCGTTTCTTTGAAAAAATTGAGGATGTGCCTACCAAAGCGATTTCCATGGGAATTAAAAATATTATGGATGCGAAAGCTATCATTCTCTTTGCTTACGGAGCTGATAAGGCAGAAGCGATTGCAGGAGCTATTAGTGGTCCTGTAACGGAAGAACTGCCAGCTAGTATTTTACAAAGACATCCGGAAGTTTATATTTTTGCGGATGACGCAGCTCTTTCAAAATTAGAAGCCTAATAGCTAGCCCTCCTGATGTCAAATCGGAGGGCTTTTCCTTTTTGTCTACTTTTCATGAACA
>NZ_JBTGGE020000095.1:0-2587 GCF_054331515.2 Streptococcus sp. 10F2
TTAGCCTTGGCAAATTAGCCTAACAGCTCCAAACCTGTCATCAAATGAAATCGATGACTTATCAGAATGAGTTGTAGCCCTCATCTTACAGTAAAGGGGTGGCTAACTTCATTTTAAAACTTTCGATAGTATAACAAAGATAAAAAAATCCTCAAGTTATCTGCTTTTTCCTTTACTTTTCGAAAAAAAACTGATAAGATATTCCCTGTGTGTGATGGACACGCAAAAATAAACGGCTAATCCGCTGCTACCTTTGCGTATATGATTAGCAAGATAGGAGAAAAAATGAATCCATTAATTCAAAGCTTGACTGAAGGTCAACTACGTACTGATATCCCTGAGTTCCGTCCTGGTGACACTGTTCGCGTTCACGCAAAAGTTGTCGAAGGAAACCGCGAACGTGTTCAGCTTTTCGAAGGAGTTGTTATCGCTCGTAAAGGTCAAGGAATCTCTGAAAACTACACTGTTCGTAAAATCTCTAACGGTGTTGGTGTTGAGCGTATCTTCCCACTTCACACTCCACGTGTTGAAAAAATCGAAGTTGTACGTTACGGTAAAGTACGTCGTGCGAAATTGTACTACCTACGTGCCCTACAAGGAAAAGCTGCACGTATCAAAGAAATCCGTCGTTAAGAGGATTACAAAAGGAGCCTCGGCTCCTTTTCTTTTGTTCCCTTAGTTAAATGGATATAACAACTCCCTCCTAAGGAGTAATTACAGGTTCGACTCCTGTAGGGGACATTATAGAATAGACTGTGCTTGAACTCCCTAAAAAAGACTGAGCAAAAAGGCTACGAAGTAGAAAACAGCTTGGAATCACGTCATTAGAAACGTTGACTCTAAGCTGTTTTCATCTATTCAACATTTAAGCGAAGCGAGAAATTATTGGTTGCAGCCAGACCTCTTTTAATTTTTCCTTTATTTACTATTGCTAGCATCTCGAATGGCTTATCTCAATTCATCTATACTGTCTATTCTTTAGTTCCCGTTTGTTAACCAACTTGTATTAAAGTGTATCAACATTTCCGTCTCTACGTACTCATCATTTTAGTTGACAACTTGTAAACATCTATAATAGAATGAAAAACAATAAGACGAAAATAGAGAAAATAAAATCAATAATCTAACATGGAAAAACAACACACCCTCCCCTAAAATACAGGAAATTGAAGAAAAGTCATTTTCTTCGGAAGCTCCACTAAAAACTAATCTTTAGAGAATATCAAATTTCTTCGACTCTCCCAAAAATCACAGATACCTCAGGTCAACTCAAATACGAGCATCAGCTCAGTGTTTGAGTTTTTACTGAACAAAAACAAAATAAGGATTAACTATGGTTATCAATGCTTCTATCCTACCAAGACTTCACAGCGAAAAGATACTTTTTATTATCTGTACTGAACCAATTAAACTTGGAGATTTCGGACGAATAAAGGCAATTTTGTAAACATACTACAAATTGATCAACTTGAAAGTTCGAGTCCCAATTATACGTATATCTACTTTAGCAAAGACGAGTTCATCAAAATTATTGGTGTTGTAAGCTATATTTATAGAAAATAAGGAAATCATGACTATGGATTTATTCGCAAATACCCAAAAATATCTTCAGCAAAGAGGATTACAAAAGCTACCTCCAGAAGCTCAGGGCTTGATTCAAAATATCATATACGAACTTATGGAAAAAGGACTGGTGAAAACAGACCAAACCTTTTCTTTGGAAACTAAAAACGAAGATCTTGCAAGAATGTCATATCTCTCTGCAATAATCGAACAAAATTGGATTCTCATACAACAAAATCAACGCATTGCTGATAAATTAGATAAACTTATTGAATTATCCATGAGTCCTCAAGAGAAAATTGAAGAACAAACAAATATAGTAGCCAATTTACGTAAACAACTTAATAACCCCAAATTAAGCAGCACCAATAAAGACATACTTAACCAACAGATTTCAGAGGGAAATAAAAAACTCAATCAATTAAAAAAACAGCTTAGAAAAAATACATAGTTTTCTACTATATTTTTATTATTTCTCAACATAGAACATTTGTTGAAAACCATATTTCTATAAAGGAAAAGTAGCCCGGCTCAAGCCCCGGCTACTTTTTGTTTATTCTATTCTTCATTTTCTAATCGTTCTAATTCAGCTTCATAACGCTTTTTTTCAATTTTGGATAGAAAAATTAGAATCGCATTCAAACCTGCTACTAATGGAAGGTTGAAAAGAAAAGTAATCGGCAAAACCGATAGAAAATAAGGATCGAAGGGACCACTATAAATAGAATGGAATTTTTGGTAATTCCCTATCCAGATGACTAATGCTAGTAACAAGGTTACAAGTAAAACGCCCCAAAAATTCAAGTAGGCTGTATTCGATGAGCGGACACCGATTTGCGCGCACCGAATTGAGTAAAATAAAATAGATAAGACCACTATAGCCATGATGATTGGGATACTATAGTTGTTCCACTTTATAATACGTGATAAAATAGAACCATGACATATAGCATTGATTTTAGAAAACGTGTGCTGTCTTTCGTTCAGGAAGGGCACACTCGAACAGAAGCTTGTGAGCTTTTCG
>NZ_JBTGGE020000096.1:0-2217 GCF_054331515.2 Streptococcus sp. 10F2
CCTTCCTCTCCCCGCTACCTCACGATAGTCAGGCTTGGGAGTCGCTATTGGGTTCACCGGTAGCAGGTGCCCACAGAGGACTTACACCTCAGATGTACGACATGCCCGTCGTACTAGAAAAAAGCCCTGCTCCAACAAGCAAGGGCTTTAAAACGTTGATCAATCAACCATTATTTTTTCAAGTTGTAGAATGATTTCAAACCTTTGTATTCTGCAACTTCACCAAGTTGATCTTCGATGCGAAGCAATTGGTTGTATTTAGCGATACGGTCTGTACGTGACAATGAACCTGTCTTGATTTGTCCAGCGTTTGTTGCAACAGCGATATCTGAGATTGTTGAATCTTCAGTTTCACCTGAACGGTGTGATACAACCGCAGTGTAACCAGCTTCTTTAGCCATTTCAATCGCTTCAAATGTTTCTGTCAAAGTACCGATTTGGTTAACTTTGATAAGGATTGAGTTAGCAGCTCCTTCAGCGATACCTTTTTCAAGGTAAGAAGTGTTAGTTACGAAGAAGTCATCACCAACCAATTGAACTTTATCGCCAAGACGCTCAGTAAGAACTTTCCAACCATCCCAGTCGTTTTCGTCCATACCATCTTCGATTGTGATGATTGGGTATTTTTCAACCAATTCAGCAAGGTAATCTACTTGCTCAGCAGCTGTACGAACAGCAGCTCCTTCACCTTCGAATTTAGTGTAGTCGTAAACTTTGCGCTCTTTATCGTAGAACTCAGATGATGCACAGTCAAATCCGATGAAGACATCTTTACCTGGTACATAACCAGCTGCTTCGATAGCTGAAAGGATTGTTTCTACAGCATCTTCAGTTCCTTCAAATTTAGGAGCGAATCCACCTTCATCACCAACAGCTGTTTCAAGACCACGACCTTTAAGGATTTTCTTAAGTGCGTGGAAGATTTCAGCACCGTAACGAAGAGCTTCTTTGAATGTAGGTGCACCAACTGGCAAGATCATGAACTCTTGGAATGCGATTGGAGCATCTGAGTGAGATCCACCATTGATGATGTTCATCATTGGAGTTGGAAGCACTTTAGCGTTGAAACCACCAAGGTAGTTGTAAAGTGGTACATCAAGGAAATCAGCAGCAGCACGAGCTACAGCGATAGAAACACCAAGGATTGCGTTCGCACCCAATTTACCTTTGTTTGGAGTTCCATCAAGCGCGATCATAGCACGGTCGATAGCTTGTTGATCACGAACATCGTAACCAATCAATGCTTCTGCAATGATGTTGTTAACGTTGTCAACAGCTTTCTGTGTACCAAGACCTAGGTAACGAGATTTATCTCCATCACGAAGTTCTACTGCTTCGTGCTCACCAGTAGAAGCTCCTGAAGGAACCATACCGCGACCAAATGCGCCTGATTCTGTATAAACTTCTACTTCAAGTGTTGGGTTACCGCGTGAGTCAAGGACTTCGCGAGCGTAAACATCAGTAATAATTGACATTTCTTACTCTCCTTATGAGTTAATTTTTATTACCTTTCTATCATAACGCAAAAAAAGTGGTTTTTCAAGGGAAAATTGGATACCTGTGAAATAAATTGCAAGATTTTTCTTTCACCAACCCTATTAAAAAGTGCTATACTGGGAGCATGGCAAATCTAGAAAAAACACTGATGGAAAAAGCTGCTGGTGCAAACCGGCTAGATCCAGATCAACAACGAAAATACTTAGAAACTTTTCAGGAACGCGTTATCTGTGACATTCCGGTAGCTGAGGCCAAGGAGCCAGCTGTCAAACAGGCTCTCCCCAAAATCCTATCCTCCTTAAAAGTCGACTATAGCCCTATCTATCTCAAAATTTCACCTGTCCTCCCCAACGACCTACAATTGGCCTATCTCAAAATGGGGAAAGACCTTAACATTCCAACGACTATCGTATCAGATGAGTGCAGTAGTTCTCCCTTTGGACTCATTGTCCATACAGACCATGCCCTTGAACTAGAAAATACGAGCATTCAGGCCTACCTTCCTGAGCAAAAGGAGGAAGCCCCGGTCAACACTAAAAAAGGATTTTTCCACAGACTCTTCAAAAACTAAAAAGAGGCTAGCAAAAAATCTGCAAAAATCGAGTAGGGACTAATGCATAGTCCCTCTCACACCACCGTGCGTGCCGTTCGGCACACGGCGGTTCAGTTAACTTTTAACGCATGTCGTTTTAGGTAGTAATCGAGACAGCTGACCAGTCC
>NZ_JBTGGE020000097.1:0-2123 GCF_054331515.2 Streptococcus sp. 10F2
ATATCAAAACCAGTCCTCGCCAAACGAGGACTGGTCAGCTGTCTCGATTACTACTTAAAACGACATGCGTTAAAAGTTAACTGAACCGCCGTGTGCCGAACGGCACGCACGGTGGTGTGAGAGGGACTATGCATTAGTCCCTACTCGATTGCTACTAAATATAGGAGAAAATCATGTCAGAAGCGATTATTAAACTGGAACATATGGGGGTTCGCTTTACCCAGAAAAATAAAGTGATTACAGCTGTTGACGATGTTAGTCTGTCAATTCAACAGGGAGATATCTATGGAATTGTAGGGTACTCTGGAGCAGGGAAGTCTACCTTGGTACGGGTTATTAACCTTTTGCAAGCTCCAACAGAAGGGCGTTTGATTGTTGATAACGAAGTCTTTTTTGACCACGGGAAGATTCAACTAAGTTCACAAACACTTCGGGAAAAACGTCGGGAAATTGGAATGATTTTCCAACATTTCAATTTAATGAGCCAGAAGACAGCTGCTGAAAATGTGGACTTTGCTCTGAAGCATTCTGGTTTGAGCAAGGAGCAACGGGCTCAAAAAGTTCAAGAATTATTGGAGTTAGTTGGTTTAGCTGATCGAGCGGAGAATTATCCGTCTCAGTTGTCAGGGGGACAAAAACAACGTGTGGCTATTGCGCGTGCCTTGGCTAATGATCCAAAGATTTTAATTTCAGATGAGTCTACATCAGCCTTGGATCCTAAAACAACTAAGCAAATTCTGAGTTTGCTTCAGGAATTAAATGAGCGATTAGGCTTAACCATTATTATGATTACTCATGAGATGCAGATTGTAAAAGATATTGCCAATCGTGTAGCCGTGATGCAAGATGGTCGTTTGATTGAAGAGGGAAGCGTTCTTGATATTTTTAGTAATCCTAAAAATGAGTTAACCAAGGATTTCATGGAGACAGCGACTGGAATTGATGAAGCTTTACGGAAAATTTATCAACAGGAAAGTGTCCTTCATCTGCCTGCGGGGCAAGAACTGGTACATTTGAAATTTTCTGGTAGTGTCACTGATCAAGCTATTATTCATGACCTCTCCAAGCATTATGAGGTTGCAGCCAATATTTTATTTGGGAATATTGAAATTTTAGACCATACGCCGGTTGGTGAGTTGATTGTGATTCTTTCTGGTTCAACAGAGAATCTGGCTAAGGCACACGAAGGATTGAAGCAATCTGGGGTTGGGGTTAAAATTCTGAAGGAAGGACGTTAAGATGAATTTTATTGAAACTTACTTGCCAAATGTTTATAAAATGGGATGGTCAGGACAAGCCGGCTGGGGGACTGCGATTTATTTGACTCTCTATATGACCTTTTATGCCTTCTTAATTGGTGGATTTTTGGGTCTTGTCACTGGTTTGCTACTTGTTTTGACCGCTCCAGGCGGTGTTTTAGCCAATAAATGGGTCTATTGGACCTTAGATAAAGTAACTTCGATCTTTCGAGCTATTCCCTTTATCATTTTATTAGCGGTTCTGTCACCGTTAGCTCAGACTTTAGTCGGAACGAGTATTGGTCCTAATGCTGCACTTGTGCCGCTGTCATTTGCCGTCTATGCTTTCTTTGCTCGTCAAGTACAAGTTGTTTTAGCGGAATTGGATTCCGGAGTTATTGAAGCGGCTCAAGCTAGCGGAGCAACTACTAAAGATATTATTGGTGTTTATCTGAGCGAAGGACTGCCGGATCTTATTCGGGTTACAACAGTAACTCTAATCTCCTTAGTTGGTGAGACTGCTATGGCTGGAGCTGTTGGAGCTGGGGGACTAGGAAATGTTGCTATCGCTTATGGATATAATCGCTACAATCATGATGTGACCATCCTAGCCACAGTTTTAATTATTATTCTGATTTTTACGATTCAATTTGTGGGGGATTTTATCACTAAAAAAGTCAGTCATAAATAAAAAAATCTCAGAGGATCTTTTCTCTGAGAATTTTTTTAAAAAATTTTAAAAAAAGTGTTGCCAAGTGAAAAAGAGTGTTGTATACTAATAAAGTCCTGAAGGGAGAGTTCCTTAAACGGGACAGATGAAAGATAAAAGTTCGGGTGAAACGAACGAATTCAAAAAAACTTCAAAAAAGTTAACAAAAAGTGTTG
>NZ_JBTGGE020000098.1:0-2109 GCF_054331515.2 Streptococcus sp. 10F2
TTTAAAAAAGGTCATAAAAACCTTTATTTGGCATGCACAAAAAGACCACTTTCGAAAGTCAGATATCAATTTGAACTTCCAAAGTGGTCTTATTTTAGATTCTAAGTCTTAACTTAATGACATTGCTCTAATCACAGCTTTTTTCTTTGGTCTAATAATATCATAATCCAGACCTTTACACAATTAACCTTCTTACATCTAAAAACCCCTGGATTGAGATAAATCCAGAGGTTTGACCATCCTTATTTGCTAGAGAACTTTCTCTCTTAAACTTCTCATGAATTAAAAATGTAGTGGGCAATCTTCTTATCTAATTCCCTTCATTACACCTCATAGAATGCAAAGTAGAAATATAGATTATACTGCTAACCGGTAACCATTGCTTACTGCAATATTTTGGGCTATAAATCCTGTAATAATTAAATTCAGAGTGTATATTCCTTGATTGGCAAGAATTGATAATGAAAGAAGCGAAATTGATACAATAATCAATTTTTTTACAGAATCACGATAATTAGACTGTTCCATAGGAATATGAGAACTGAACTTTTTTGTTAGATAGTTAATACAGAAGAGAAAAACAATTTGCAATATCATTAAATTTATAACTAAATGTAAATTATTGTAATAAATATAATTTATATATGCATTGAATAAGATTACCGATAGGTATATATTTTTACGTATTCCATCCACCAATAGCACCTCCTATGATAAAATATTTAAATTCTATTCCCTAGTTTTCCTTCAAACAAATTAATTTTACTCCAAAAATCCTGACCAACTTGAAGCAGATTTTAGCAATCACCATCTACCTAAAAATTTTTTCTCTTAAAAGTGGAGCTCAGGGAAAAAATAGAGCCAATTGTATAGACCATGATGAGTAGACTTAGATATATAAATCTAAGTTTGATAGACATCGTCTTCATTTGTATGATAAGAAGAAAAACAATTAAAACCGGAATAACAATAGTATATTTAATATAATTCATTAAATTCTGAAAGACCTGTCTTAAAGGAAGAACAACACTTGAAGTTTTACTTACCACAATCATAGCTAATAGTTGATATGAAAAATTAAGTAAAGCTAGAAGAGCAATCTTAGTCAGTGAAAAACCAACTGAAATCCCCAGTAGATATAGTAAAAGCATGGAAATGCATTCGATGATTGAAAACCGAATAATATTTTTCATAATATCTCCTCTTAGTCTAATTCAATAACACATTAACTAGCCTCCAATCAATATACTATCTATTGAAAGATTCTCAGATTTATTTTCGTTCTTAATGTAGTTGAATTAAGTCTAATTAATTTTTAGGAATCAAATGCCTATAGAATTAACGTCTGTTATCGTGAAATCGATCTTTTAAAAATTGATAGTTAGAACAGAGCTTTACATATACATACATAGTCAAATATACGATAACTATGAAAAGAGATATACTTCCAAAAATTTTAGCCAGAATTTCATTAACTGAAATCAAGGCATTAGAAATACTTAGTACGAGAAGAGCTATCGGAACCACAAAATTCCCAGTTTCTAGGAATTTAGCAAGATATTGTGATACAGTTTTAGAACTGCTTACATAGGATTTAAATCTGCTCATAGTTCCTCCCTAAATAGTCATATTTCTTAAATATATTAAAAAATCCAATCTAAAGTAAAGCTAATTAGTAAGTAAATAAGCGAAACTAGACCAGCAATAAGGAGTTTCCGATTTTTGTTTCGAATTCCGATTAAAAGAAATACAATTGGTAACAAGTATAGATGAAAAAGTAACATCACTTTAAGAGCCATTACACGGCACCTCCATGATTTATAACTAAGTATTGTATTTTACAGTAATCCTTCTTTTAAAAATTAAAAATCATTTGTCCACTGCAACCTTTACATAAAGTGTATAACAAATTTTCAGCAATTGATTCCCATTTCCCAAACGGTCATTGAAACGTCCTGAATGGTCAAAAAAGAGGGTTTTCACCCAATGTCATTAAGTTAGGGCGGCTGATAAAGACTTCAATGAAACACAATTGACTGATTGGGGCAGAATCCAAGAATCAATTGTGTTTTTTTCGTTTTTTGAGCACAATGAAGATGAGGTTGCTAT
>NZ_JBTGGE020000099.1:0-1984 GCF_054331515.2 Streptococcus sp. 10F2
ATAAAGCTGCTGTTTCTTTACGTGTATGTCCCTCTTTAACATATTCAAGGACACGTTTTCTAAAATCAATTCCGTATGCCATAAAAACAGTATATCATATACAGTTTATAATCTAAAAGAGTATAAAAGACGACTGAGAACTCAATCAATAGTAAGCTTCACCTATAGAGTATCATAATTTTTAAAAAAGGTCACAAAAACCTTTATTTGGTATGCACAAAAAGACCACTTTTGAAAGTCTGATGTAATTATGAGCTTTCAAATGTGGTCTTATTTTAAATTCTAGGTCTTAACTTAATGACATTAAGCACACGTCTGATCTTTTTTTCTATTAACGAGTTGGAGTATAAACCAATTTGTCCCCATGTTCTTTGACAAATGTATCCATTTGATCATCTGGAATTTGACGAAGATAGAGATTTGCTCGAATACTTGGGTCTTCCTCACGACAAGTTGAAAGAACTAAATAGCGATCTTCAGGTTTCATGGTCACACCACTTTTCTTAACTTGCGCATCTTTATAAACAGTCTCTAACTGTTCAACAAAGTCTTTATCGGAATCAAATTCTGTCCGATAAAAAGCAGTTGTTTCAGGAACGATAATCATGGCAACTGCTTCATAATAGAATTTACGCTCTGGAGTTTCAATAACAACATAAGGATGTTCATCAAAATATTTTTGACTACTATAGAAATTAACATCATTAAACATCCGATTATCTGGAACCTGACTGCCTCGTGCATGACCAAATAACCAAGTTAACCGATCACTAAAGTTCTTGTTATTATCCATATCCATAAAGACTGTTCCCATAAAGGGCTCATAGCGGCCATCAAACGTCTTATCAAGATAGGTTGCATTATCTCCTGTTTGTACCACCGGCTCGTCTAGTTTAGTTCCCGATGCATACACATACGCAATCGTATCTGGATTTGTTGCCAATAGCGGATCAAACCGCTTTTTCAATTCTGCTTTCTCTTCGGAAGAAGGCTTGTACGTTGAAGCTGCTTTACTCGTAGCAATCTCCGAGTGATCACCATTAACTTGTCCTGAAAAATTTGTCCATACAAATCCCAAGCCAAGGAAAACAAACAAGCCTACAAAGAGGGAAGCAAGCCACTTTTTATTGATTTTCATTCTATCACCTAAAAAGCGAGAGCAGGATAGGATAAACCTAGAACCCAACTCTCGCCTCCTTCACATATAATCTAGTCGATTTTTATGTCTTATTTTACTGCTGCTGTGTTAGGAAGAACTTTTTGTCCTTCTTTAGCTGCTGCTTTAGCTTCTTTTTTAGCTGCTGCTACAGCTTTTTCAGTTCCTTTAGCATCTTTTGAATCTTCTTTTACTTCATCAGATTTTTTGCTTGGACCATTCACAACATCTGCAGGCATGATCAATTCACGTTTTTCTTTACCATCGACCATTACTGTTTTATATTGCAATTCGATAGAATCGTAACCGTTTTCACGAGGAATTACCCAGTATGGAGTTCCATTTGGATCTGTTTCAGATGGCTCAACATATAGATAACCGTCTTCAAAGTCAAGAGCTGATGGGTCAAATTCACCAACATTCATCATTTCTTGTGCTTCTTCTTGAACAAGTGGTGCAACTGGTGCAACACCTTCTGGTGTTCCTGCTACAAAGCCGTCATTCGCAAGAGCTGGTGACACTGCTGCAAGCAAAGCTACTGCTGCAAGAGTTGTAAAAAGTGCTTTTTTCATAAATCTTTCTCCTTTTATCTTTTGAAGGTCACTTCCTATAGTGCCCTTACATTTATATTATAAATTCACTTACTATAGAAGTCAAGTTTTAACTGGAAAAATTCTATGACTTTTTAATAAAAAAAGACCCTTAAGGGTCAGAACTCCGCCAGTAGGACTCGAACCTACGACATCATGATTAACAGTCATGCGCTACTACCAACTGAGCTATGGCGGATAAAGAAAAGCTAAGCGACTACCTTATCTCACAGGGGGC
>NZ_JBTGGE020000100.1:0-1946 GCF_054331515.2 Streptococcus sp. 10F2
GAAGCGATTGATGCGAACGATAGCTTGACTGATGAAGAAAAAGCAGCAGCTAAAGAACAAGTTGATGCAGAAGCAGCGAAAGCTAAAGATGCAGTAGATGCAGCGACAACAAATGCAGGAGTTGAGGAAGCTAAGACTGCAGGTGAAACAGCAATTAAGGCAGTTCCAGAAACTCCAGTTGCTAAGCCTAAAGCTAAGGACGCGATCGATGAAGCAGCGAAAGCTAAGAAAGAAGCGATTGATGCGAACGATAGCTTGACTGATGAAGAAAAAGCGGCAGCTAAGGAAAAAGTTGATGCAGAAGCAGCGAAAGCTAAAGATGCAGTAGATGCAGCGACAACAAATGCAGGAGTTGAAGAAGCTAAGACTGCAGGTGAAACAGCGATTAAGGCAGTTCCAGAAACTCCAGTTGCTAAGCCTGAAGCTAAGAAAGCGATCGATGAAGCAGCGAAAGCTAAGAAAGAAGCGATTGATGCGAACGATAGCTTGACTGATGAAGAAAAAGCAGCAGCTAAAGAACAAGTTGATGCAGAAGCAGCGAAAGCTAAAGATGCAGTAGATGCAGCGACAACAAATGCAGGAGTTGAAGAAGCTAAGACTGCAGGTGAAACAGCGATTAAAGCAGTTCCAGAAACTCCAGTTGCTAAGCCAGAAGCTAAGAAAGCCATCGATGAAGCCGCTACAGCGAAGAAAGCAGAAATCGATGCACGTCCAGACTTGACAGACGAAGAAAAAGCAGCAGCTAAGGCTCAAGTTGATGCAGAAGCAACGAAAGCTAAAGATGCAGTAGATGCAGCAACAACAAATGCAGGAGTTGAGGAAGCTAAGACTACAGGTGTTGATACTGTTAAAGCTATTAACCCAGATGCAGTTGCGAAGCCAGAAGCTAAGAAAGCCATCGATGAAGCAGCGAAAGCTAAGAAAGAAGCGATTGATGCGAACGATAGCTTGACTGATGAAGAAAAAGCAGCAGCTAAAGAACAAGTTGATTCAGAAGCAGAGAAAGCTAAAGACGCAGTAGATGCAGCGACAACAAATGCAGGAGTTGAGGAAGCTAAGACTGCAGGTGAAACAGCAATTAAGGCAGTTCCAGAAACTGCAGTTGCTAAGCCAGAAGCTAAGAAAGCCATCGATGATGCCGCTACAGCGAAGAAAGCAGAAATCGATGCACGTCCAGACTTGACAGACGAAGAGAAAGCAGCAGCTAAGGCTCAAGTTGATGCAGAAGCTAAGGCAGCTAAAGATGCAGTAGATGCAGCAACAACAAATGCAGGAGTTGAGGAAGCTAAGACTGCAGGTGTTGATACTGTTAAAGCTATTAACCCAGATGCAGTTGCGAAGCCAGAAGCTAAGAAAGCCATTGATGATGCCGCTACAGCGAAGAAAGCAGAAATCGATGCACGTCCAGACTTGACAGACGAAGAGAAAGCAGCAGCTAAGGCTCAAGTTGATGCAGAAGCTAAGGCAGCTAAAGATGCAGTAGATGCAGCAACAACAAATGCAGGAGTTGAAGAAGCTAAGACTGCAGGTGTTGATACTATCAAGGCTATTAATCCAGATGCGGTAGCTAAGACTGATGCTAAGAAAGCCATCGATGATGCCGCTACAGCGAAGAAAGCAGAAATCGATGCACGTCCAGACTTGACAGACGAAGAGAAAGCAGCAGCTAAGGCTCAAGTTGATGCAGAAGCTAAGGCAGCTAAAGATGCAGTAGATGCAGCAACAACAAATGCAGGAGTTGAGGAAGCTAAGACTGCAGGTGTTGATACTGTTAAAGCTATTAACCCAGATGCAGTTGCTAAGCCAGAAGCTAAGAAAGCTATCGATGATGCCGCTACAGCGAAGAAAGCAGAAATCGATGCACGTCCAGACTTGACAGACGAAGAGAAAGCAGCAGCTAAGGCTCAAGTTGATGCAGAAGCTAAGGCAGCTAAAGATGCAGTAGA
>NZ_JBTGGE020000101.1:0-1787 GCF_054331515.2 Streptococcus sp. 10F2
TTTCGTAGTTGCTTCCTTACTTGATTTGGCATTCTATCCACCTCCTTTAGCCTAAGTATAGCAAAAAAAGGATTTCGAAAGCTCAATTTAGGAGCTTTCGAAATCCTTAACTTAATGACATTGCCTCAAAAGAGGTCGCCTTTATTGAAAATTGGATAAACAACTATCCTAAAAAATGCTTGGGCTACAAGTCGCCGAAGGAATTTCTTCTGGGTGGCTAACTTGAACTTGAAATTTAGGTTCCTTTTTCAAATTCTTCTTGTGACTCTACACAATTAGGCTTCAAATAAATTCGTTCACAGGACTTATCTGAGAATAACCCGAGATAGATATATTTACTAGAACATAATGGTATCCAACCGAACTAATGTGATTCTCCACTAAGATTTAAAGTCCCATCACTAATTGTCAAGGTATTCCATTTAAGGGACATCGTTCCATACCGTTGACTTCCCCACTCTCCATTACTTGTTATAGCAATACGAGTTATCTTCCCATAATCTTCCAGAACTTCTTGATAAGACCGATGTTGTCTATCCCCAGCAAAAATCGTAGGTACCGCCATGCTCGCCAAAATCACTACATGAACGATGCTTTTCTTTTTTCAGAATTTTCGCTAGTTTCTATAGAAAATATAGGGTTCAAAAGCCTCCTGCGGAGCATCATATTGTGGCTGGATAAAAATCCGATCCCTTGTTTCATCTGACACATAAGTCCGCACACTTGTGGCCAACGGCTGACCTGCAGGTACATAATAGTAGACAGGTGGACTAGCTACAACTTCGGCAAGCGTCCAAGTTCCCTCTCCTAATTGCTTAACGGTAAAAGAACCCGTACCATTCGTCAATGTCCCCCCATCCACTGTAAAGGAACCCATTGCACTTGACCAAGAACCCTGAATAACAGGAATTGTTGCACCACTTGTAGCCTCACCAACAGCCGAAGTTTCTTCTTGCTTAGAAGAAGAGACACTAGCTTCTTGACTAGACTTTTCAGCCTGAGAAGTACTTGTTTGGGATTCTACCATCAATTCTGTACTTGAACTTGCTTTGGTAGAAGAAGCATCCTTTTTAGATGACGATGACTGCTTAGCTGACGATGCTACTTGTTTTTGACTGGATGAAGTGCTTGGTTCAGCCTCTTTCTTTTGACCACAAGATACCAAAACCAAACTTGCTAATGCTAAAACCATGATTTTCTTGTTCATAAAACACCTCTATCTATAAAAAATCGGAGAGTCCGCCCAAGCTATTCCCTCGATTCCTATCTATTCAGTACAAATCTAGTATACTAATAATCAGATATAAGAGCAAGAAAAAGCCGAAAGTTGGCAGTTGACGTCCATCACAATTTAGTGTAAAATATTCTTTGTTGCGGCGGTATAGCCAAGTGGTAAGGCACGGCTCTGCAAAAGCTTGATCGTCGGTTCAAATCCGTCTACCGCCTTTTATAACCCTTTTTATCTGAATTTATACCAACAGAAAGCCCGAGAAATCGCAATGTCATTAAGTTAGGGCGGCTGATAAAGACTTCAATGAAACACAATTGACTGATTGGGGCAGAATCCAAGAATCAATTGTGTTTTTTTCGTTTTTTGAGCACACTGAAGATGAGGTTGCTATCCTCTCATTTTTTATTGGTATAGTCATTTAGTTTTTAAACAGTATGTTATTGCATCAGTTATAGAGTCCATTTTACGAAGTAATTCTGTAACTGATTTTTTTAAAATAGCCCAGCTTTTTTCAATAGGATTTAATTCTGGAGAATACGGTGGTAGAGGTAAAAAG
>NZ_JBTGGE020000102.1:0-1741 GCF_054331515.2 Streptococcus sp. 10F2
ATAAAGCTGCTGTTTCTTTACGTGTATGTTCCTCTTTAACATATTCAAGGACCCGTTTTCTAAAATCAATTCCGTATGCCATAAAAACAGTATATCATATACAGTTTATAATCTAAAAGAGTATATTAGCGAGTTTCTTTTTCGTGAGATAGGGTCGTTTTCCTTTGAATAACAAGAAATTTTCTGAAGAAATAACGGAATCTATAGATACTGACTTGATAATGGAGTGTTAGAAAGCAAAAAACCTATGACATTAATGTATTCACATGGAATGTCACAGGTTATTTTTTAGTGATTAGTTTCTGTTTTTATAAGATCTCTACCGAATTTATCCGCCTTAATGATTGCTTGGGCAAATTTTTCAGTATCAAATGGAAGATGATGAAATTCATTTGTCTGTATTGCCGCTTCAACAATCGTTGGAATGTTTTCACTTGTTAGTCCTAGCTCTGCAAGAGTGATTGGCAGATTCAGTCTTTTGTTAAAGTGGAGAACTTGATTGAATGCCTGTTCCTCTTCGTAGTAGGCGTGTAAAACGAGGACACCAAAAGCTACGACAGCACCATGTAGGTATTCTCCTGGTCGTTGGATTGCTAAACTAGCATTGTAAAATGCGTGTGCATGGGCTGAATTTAGATAAAATTCTTTTTGGTTGACTAGATTTGAAGCATATCCTGTTGAAATCAAAATTGCAAGGGCAATCTCTTCAACAGCTTGACTACTTTGATGGGCACGAACGTCCTGAAGCCCTTGTTCTCCATGTTGGTAAAAGGCTTCTTTCGAGGATAAGGCAATAGCTCTGCCAAGAACCGCTGTGTGAGGTAGATAGGCTACTTGCTTCTCAAAGGCTACTGAGGCGTGTTCGACCTCAGGTCCTTTGGAAATCCCATCTCCAATCCCGGCCCAAAAGTACTTTTCAGGGGCTTGTGAAATGATTCGGGTATTAATGAAAATATGTAGTGGAGCTTCTGGGTAACCATATCGATTTACCGTATCATCTTCATTGTAAATAACAGATATTGCTGTAGCAGCAGAGCAGTTGGAACAAATTGTAGGGATGGTAAAACAAGGTTTTCCAGTTTCTAGAGCGACCATTTTTACAGTATCTATTGCTTTTCCACCTCCGAAGCCAATAATGGCTTCAGCTTCTTGAACGGATGGTGTGGAAATAAGACGGTCGATGGTTGCTTGAGTAGAATTCGTCCCATATACAATGACATCTGTCACTTCAATATGTGCTTGCTCAAGGATTGCCACAACTTCTTCAGAAGAACTGGCTAAGGCTCTTTTTCCACCGATACAAACAACTTTTGAAATTTGATAATTCTGAAGGACATCTGGAATATCTTTGAAGCAGTCATCACCGACTGAATAATTGGGCATCATCATTGTCATTGCATCACCTCATTTCATTTGGTTACTAACATTATATATTTTTTTAAGAATTAAACAATAATTTTCTGAAAATTCAATCGTATTGATAGTCTTGATTTGGTCTTGAAATAAATTCGTAGTATGAATGGAGGTGTAAGGGAATCATTCATGTAAATTTCAGATTTGATGAGGTTCTTTTTGATAGGCTAAAACCTGTCTCAAAGTAGGATTTTGGGTTATAATCCCGAGTTTATCAGTTTATGTTGTAGCCGATCCAGTTCAATTACTTGATAGAACTGGATTTTTTTAAAGCTCTCGCTAGATTTTGTTTGTGTTGTATGCGCTTGTATGATATAATGGAAACATG
>NZ_JBTGGE020000103.1:0-1532 GCF_054331515.2 Streptococcus sp. 10F2
GTAGTCAAGTAATTATAGCACTAACCTGAACGAAGTTCAGCGAACGCCTTTAGGCGTCGCTAGAGAGAACCGGCTTATAGCCGGTGTACAAGCCACCCGTTTTCACGGGTGGTTTTGACTTTTTACTTTAAAAATTTGGTATACTGGTTAGAATAAATGAAAAGAGGACGATTTATGGAGCAATTTTTTCATGAAAACTATCTTTCAAAACTTAAAGAAAATCCAGAACTTCTCATTGGAGTTGAATTAGAATTTCCAATTGTTCATTTACATGGGCAAGCAACGGATCATAGGCTGACAATATCTTTGCTTCGTCATCTTGTTCAGCTCTTAGATTTTTCCATTGTGAAGTTTGATGATGATAATCAGCCGATTGAGATTGTAGCTGCCAATGGAGATGTGATTCTTTTTGAAGTTAGCTACAATACCTTGGAGTTTGCATTTGCGAAAGCTGAGAATTTATTTGAAGTTGCTGGGCGTTTTCAGATCTACCTTGACGCTATTCAGTCCTTTCTAGCTCAATACGATCATCAGCTTGTGGGAGCAGGGATAAACCCCAATTGGGATATCAACGATAATCGACCTGTAGCGACAGGACGTTACCAAATGTTGATGCAGTATCTTTCTTTAGGAGAACAGCATGCTGAGCTTCATCCTTATATGGATTATGCAGCTTATATTTGTGGAAGTCAGGTTCAGTTTGATGTTAGTAGGAGTCAGTTTTTAAGGGTCTTAAATGCCTTTAATAAGATTGAAGCTGCAAAAGCCTATTTATTTGCGAACTCATCCTTTGAACCTCTGATGGGATGTAGTCTAGCTAGGGATTATCTTTGGGAAGCTTCTATGCATGGTTTGATTTCCCAGAATGTCGGAATTTATCCTAGCGATTTTGAATCAGAGGCAGATTATATTGATTTTAAAAGTCAATCTTCCTTGTTTTATACAATCCGAGATGGAGATTACATGTATTTCGAACCAATTCCGCTAAGGGAGTATTTAGGGCAAGATGAAATTCATGCATATGGAATAAATGGAGAGAGTCTGATGCTGAAGCCTGAGCCGCGTGATCTTAAGAATCATCGTTCCTACCATTATCAGGAGTTAACCAGAAGGGGAACTATTGAATTTCGGAGTATCTGCACTCAACCCTTGGACCTTACTTTTGCACCGGCAGCCTTTCATCTTGGGCTCTTGATGGAATTAGAAGCCTTGGAAGACTTGCTCGAACGTTCCTCATTTTTCAAAAGTATGGGTCATGATTATGTGCAATTGCGTAAAGATTTTTCTCGTCAAAATTTGAGTCCAAAAGAAAAAGAAGCGATTCAAGCCTTCTCAGAAGAGCTCCTTAGCTGCGCAAAGAAAGGTCTCCAGCAAAGAGGGTTGGGGGAAGAAGTTTTCCTAGAACGCTAAATTTCAAGTTGAAGTTAGCCACCGATAAGAAATTCCTTCGGTGACTTGTAGCCCAAGCATTTTTTAGGATAGTTGTTTATCCAATTTTCAATAAAGGCGACCTCTTTTGGGGTCGTTTCTTT
>NZ_JBTGGE020000104.1:0-1518 GCF_054331515.2 Streptococcus sp. 10F2
CTGAACTAAATCCGATTGAAAAAGCATGGGCTAACCTTAAGAAGAAAGTCATAGAGTTACTACCCAAATATAACTCGGTGATAGAATGTCTAAACAATGTTTTTTAAAGTGAAACAACTATAAAAGAAATTTAATCCATTATTCCGTTTATTATGCCCAAAATTTAGATTACAATCCTAATTACGATCCTGTTATGGCTATGGTTATTGATAATCTAGAATATATTCCAAGGCCAAAAAATAATGCATTTGTTTACTCATTTGACGGCAGATCCGCGATCATACGTAAAAAAGATAATGTTTTTTTAACAGGTTCTCCACGAGATTATTCATTATTCGATAAAGACCATATTTATTCCTTTTCAGGTAAAGGAGAATTCCTTAACGTTACTCTCATGGGAACTCCTCTACCGTCTTATGATTATCAGCAAGCAGAAAAAAAGGGGAAAGATATTGCATACACATTACTATCTCCAGTCATAGATATACAACCTTCACCCCCACAAGGACAAAATCTTCAATGGCTCTTCAACATAACTTATGGTAAAAGATTCCAATAACATCTTAAAAACCTAGAGAATGTTTTTTTTCACATTCTCCAGGTTTTTCTATTTCTTATCTTTTGGGTCCTTTCCCAGTTTGATAGAATAAATTCTATCCCTGCTTCAAATCATATCTCAATTGAATTAGCATATGTTGACTCACATGTTTGTGAATTCTTGACCAACTTCGTTAAACCGATACAGAATTCTATCTACAGAGCTGTAACATCAGCTCCAACAATTGCCAAACCCATAGCTACGGCAATCGCGACAGTCGCTCAATTCTTTAAACCTCAATCATCTGCTAAAAAAGGCAAGAAAGGAAGGTAGAAAATATGAACCTAAAAAAATATTTTGTAATAGTTAGTCTATTTCTAGCTCTTATCGGTTCCATCTACATGTATATCCAATATAATCTAGCCCGTTATTCCGTCTATTATGCTAGTCATATGCCTAGAAAGGATAGGGCTAGACCTGAATTGATCATGGCTTTAAAAAACATAGACTTCATTGATAAACCAAATACCAAAAATGTTCAATTTCACGAGGATGATAATCAGTCAATATATATGAGAGGAGATACTTACTTCACCTACGGATACGGAGAATATTATCTTAGATTAGACAAGCAGAATAGACTCTATTTTTACAATACTGATTCAACTGGAAAATTTAGAAGAAATTGAAAGCATCGTATCTCCTGCAATCGGAGATATTATTAAAGCTCAAAAAACACCCTTTATTAACCTTCAAAAACTATTCAACCAAAAATATGAGTCAATATTTAACTAACAAAAAGAAGCTGGGCAAAAAGTCTTGGAAATAGAAAACAGCTTAGAATTACGTCATTAAAAACGTTAGTTCTAAGCTGTTTTTATCGATTCAAACATACTAAGATTAGTAGTGAGGGAATCTTCGACGGAAGATTTTCTCACTACTTTTTCTTTATGTTAAAGTAGAGGTGTCTTGTTAAGTCG
>NZ_JBTGGE020000105.1:0-1420 GCF_054331515.2 Streptococcus sp. 10F2
TTCCAGTGACTGTTAAGGTTTCTGAAACTCCAACGCAAGCTGAAACCAATGAACCAACACCAGTAGACCAAACGGTTAAGGTTGGTGAAACCCCATCAGCGGAGAAATCCATCTCTAACTTGCCATCTCTACCAGAAGGCACAACAGTTTCCTTTGAAAGTCCAGTAGATACAACAACAGCAGGCGACAAACCAGCTACTGTAGTTGTGACTTATCCAGATGGTTCAACAGATAAGGTTCCAGTGACTGTTAAGGTTTCTGAAACTCCAACGCAAGCTGAAACCAATGAACCAACACCAGTAGACCAAACGGTTAAGGTTGGTGAAACCCCATCAGCGGAGAAATCCATCTCTAACTTGCCATCTCTACCAGAAGGCACAACAGTTTCCTTTGAAACTCCAGTGGATACAACAACAGCAGGCGACAAACCAGCTACTGTAGTTGTAACTTATCCAGATGGTTCAACAGATAAGGTTCCAGTGACGGTTAAGGTTGAAGAGGCTCCAACGCAAGCTGAAACCAATGAACCAACCCCGGCAGACCAAACGGTTAAGGTTGGTGAAACACCAACAGCAGAGAAGTCCATCTCTAACTTGCCATCTCTCCCAGAAGGCACAACAGTTTCCTTTGAAAGCCCAGTAGATACTAAGACAGCAGGCGATAAGCCAGCTACTGTAGTTGTGACTTATCCAGATGGTTCAACAGATAAGGTTCCAGTGACTGTTAAGGTTTCTGAAACTCCAACGCAAGCTGATAGTAATGAACCAACACCGGCAGAACAGACGGTTAAGGTTGGTGAAACCCCATCAGCAGAGAAATCCATCTCTAACTTGCCATCTCTCCCAGAAGGGACAACAGTCTCTTTTGAAAGTCCAGTAGATACTAAGACAGCAGGCGATAAGCCAGCGGTAGTAGTTGTGACTTATCCAGATGGTTCAACAGATAAGGTTCCTGTGACTGTTAAGGTTGAAGAGGTTCCAACGCAAGCTGGAACCAATGAACCAACCCCGGCAGACCAAACGGTTAAGGTTGGTGAAACACCGTCAGCAGAGAAATCCATCTCTAACTTGCCAGAGTTGCCAGCAGGAACAACAGTTTCCTTTGAAACTCCAGTGGATACAACAACAGCAGGAGAGAAACCAGCTACTGTAGTTGTGACTTATCCAGATGGATCTCAAGATAAGGTTCCAGTGACTGTTAAGGTTTCTGAAACTCCAACGCAAGCTGAAACCAATGAACCAACACCGGTAGAACAGACAGTTAAGGTTGGTGAAACACCATCAGCAGAGAAATCAATCTCTAACTTGCCAGAGTTGCCAGCAGGAACAACAGTTTCCTTTGAAACTCCAGTGGATACAACAACAGCAGGCGACAAACCAGCTACTGTAGTTGTAACTTATCCAGATGGTTCAACAGATAA
>NZ_JBTGGE020000106.1:0-1409 GCF_054331515.2 Streptococcus sp. 10F2
AAGGAACTTGGTAAGTACATTCCATACATCCCAGAAACACCAGGTGGGGGCTATGATCCAAACAAACCAGGAACAGATGAACCACCGGTACCATATGACGAGACTCCAGAGGAACCAAGTGACAATCCACCGTTGCCATACATCCCAGACTATGAGCCAAAAGTTCCGGGAACAACAGAGCCGTTGAAACCAGTTGATCCAGAAGATCCAACCAAGGGTTACATTCCACCACCAATTGTGGATCCAAACAACCCAGGTGTAGACACTCCAGTACCGTACGAGCCAGTAAGCCCAACTCCTGAGAAACCACAGAAACCAGGAAGCTACTTGCCATACATTCCAGGTGTAGAGAACCCAGGAGATCGTCCACCAGTACCATATGATGAAACACCATTGGTACCAGAAGACAATCCACCGTTGCCATACATCCCAGGCTATGAGCCAAAAGTTCCAGGAACAACAGAGCCGTTGAAACCAGTTGATCCAGAAGATCCAACGAAGGGGTACATTCCACCACCAATTGTGGATCCAAACAACCCAGGTGTAGACACTCCAGTACCGTATGAGCCAGTAAGCCCAACTCCTGAGAAACCACAGAAACCAGGAAGCTACTTGCCATACATCCCAGGTGTAGACAATCCAGGAGATCGTCCACCAGTACCATATGATGAAACACCATTGGTACCAGAAGACAATCCACCGTTGCCATACATCCCAGGATATGAGCCAAAAGTTCCGGGAACAACAGAGCCGTTGAAACCAGTTGATCCAGAAGATCCAACCAAGGGTTACATTCCACCACCAATTGTGGATCCAAACAACCCAGGTGTAGACACTCCAGTACCGTATGAGCCAGTAACACCAACTCCTGAGAAACCACAGAAACCAGGAAGCTACTTGCCATATATCCCAGGTGTAGACAACCCAGGAGATCGTCCACCAGTACCATATGATGAAACACCATTGGTACCAGAAGACAATCCACCGTTGCCATACATCCCAGGCTATGAGCCAAAAGTTCCAGGAACAACAGAGCCGTTGAAACCAGTTGATCCAGAAGATCCAACCAAGGGTTACATTCCACCACCAATTGTGGATCCAAATAACCCAGGTGTAGACACTCCAGTACCGTATGAGCCAGTAACACCAACTCCTGAGAAACCACAGAAACCAGGAAGCTACTTGCCATATATCCCAGGTGTAGACAACCCAGGAGATCGTCCACCAGTACCATATGATGAAACACCATTGGTACCAGAAGACAATCCACCGTTGCCATACATCCCAGGCTATGAGCCAAAAGTTCCAGGAACAACAGAGCCGTTGAAACCAGTTGATCCAGAAGATCCAACCAAGGGTTACATTCCACCACCAATTGTGGATCCAAATAACCCAGGTGTAGACACTCC
>NZ_JBTGGE020000107.1:0-1361 GCF_054331515.2 Streptococcus sp. 10F2
TGACATCTCTGTCTCACTGGTGACAATGACATTGATTCCATCAAACTGAGCGTCGAAATCTGCCTGCTCTTGATCTATTCTGATTAGTGGAGAGAAGGGCTTTATTTCTCCAGTCTCCTCATCGACATAAGATAGATCAAGGTATTTCTTACCCCCCTTCTTACTTGTTTGGCGAAAAAGTTCCGCATTGGTTAATTTACTAGCGTATTCAAGAGCCCCTTCCCTACGAGTTTGTTCACGCTTTGCATACTTCTCATTCCAAGTGATCAAGACTTTCTCCTCAACGACTGGGGAGTTTTTTCTTGTTCCTAGTTTGCGTTCTCGAATATAGGATTTCTTGGCAAATGTGCCTTCTGTATTAAAGTGCCAGTCTTCTGTATTTAAAATCTGCTCCTGAATATCCCTGGGAGCCCCTCTTTTTCCACGATGTTTCTGAGAGAAGAGCCAGCCATCCCCTTGATCTAACATGGCAGAGATATTTGTCTTACTATTCATAGCCTTATCTGCTACAACGACAATTCTCTCGATGCCGAATTGTTTTTTCACTTCTTCAATTGCAGGGAGGTAGGTAATAGGATCAGTTTGATTTCCTCGAAAGAGCTTGTAGCTAATGGGAATACCGTTCGTGTCCATAAAGAGACCTAGTTGAACAATTGGTTTAGGTCGATGTTCTTTGCTCGGGCCACGACGGCGCAAGCCAACTTTAAGAACCTCCCCATCTTCAGATACCTCTTCCTCATCAGGGGTGTCTGTTTCGAAATAGTAATTAGTGACATCATAGAAAACCAAACGACCTTCTCGATTAGTTAGGCGACTAATTTCTTGATGAAGATGAAGTTGGATATCCTCCTTAAAATCGTTTAACTTATCAAGTAGGCGATAAACTGCATTCAGGTTAATGTCCCAATCTCCAAATAAATCTTCTTGAGATTCAAAGGTGGCTAACTTACTGTCTGGTTTTAAAATTCGTTGGAAGACAAGGAGTTTTAATGCTTTTATCGCATCGAATTTTGAATTTGTTTTGAGCTGCTTCATAAAACTGGAAAGCCGTAACTCTTCAAAAATATCATCAAAGACCATCCATCCATAGGATTTATCAGGTTCATTCATAGGAGCTAGCAGATCCAAAGTCAGATGAACCTTTGTATCTTCGGTCAATAATCCTGCCTTTGCCTCACACTTCAAGCGTTCAAGAATACCAGGCTCCTGAGCTTCTAAATCATCTAGTAGCCCATACTTTTTGATAATTCTTTGTTTGGTCTTTCCGTCTTTGCGATAACTTTCGGCAAGGTACACATGAGTTCTACCTTCTTTATTTGTAGTAGTTCGAATAAAAGCCATGTTTCCATTATATCATACAA
>NZ_JBTGGE020000108.1:0-1336 GCF_054331515.2 Streptococcus sp. 10F2
ATTTCGTAGTTGCTTCCTTACTTGATTTGGCATTCTATCCACCTCCTTTAGCCTAAGTATAGCAAAAAAAGGATTTCGAAAGCTCAATTTAGGAGCTTTCGAAATCCTTAACTTAATGACATTGAAAAAATGATAAGATTTTTTTGACTATTTCGAAATAAATAATAAGAGAACAATAAATAGAACAAGGGTTCATCAATGAATAAAAAATACCTAGAGAGACTGTCGATAAGGAGAGATAAGATTAGAATAACCATAATCTTTAAAAAAATTCCCATCAAAACCAACTGTAATATAGGCTTAATTTTATTGATTTTTAACATCATGTATACAGAAAGCACATGAGGAAACATTATTAAAATCAAAGATAAACCAACTGCAATCAAGTTTCCTGAAATATTAATAAACTGCCCCCACCTCATTCTTCGTTCTCCACCTTAGCCAAACTCCCCTTCATCTTCGCTCTTGCAATGAAACAAGTCATACCATTAGGAAAATAGGCTAGTCTTTCCTTTCGGTCTATTTTCACAACATTTTTTGGATTAATTGCAAAAGAACGATGGCATTTATATAGGCGAGGCTCCTGCTCCAGTACTTCACCCATGCTAGCAAAAAACTCGATTCGCTCTATTTTGGTATAGAGAATAACATGATGAGAAATTGGAGATGTTTCCAAAAAATAGATATCTTCGAAGGGAATTTGGAATTGTTGATATTTGGACTTAAAGTTAAAAGCAGTATCTGCGATAGTCTGCCGATTTTGTTTCTGAGCATAAAGCACTGCAGCTTCAACACGCGCCTCAAAATCTTCCTGATCTAAGGATTTAACGATATAATCCAAAGCAGATATCTGATACCGAAACGTCAAAGGCATAAACTCCGAATGCGTTGTTACAAAAACAATCAAAGCCTGAGCATCCTGTTGACGAATCCTACTAGCAACATCCAAACCTCTCAAATGATCACCCTTAATTTCGATATCCAAGAAAAAAAGTTGGTGGCTTCCTTTTTCTTGAATCGCTTGAAAAAGCAAATCTGTCTTAGAATATACCTCTAGCCGTTTAACTGGTAAAGCATGTTTTTCCTGCAATTGATAAAGGAGATTTTCCATCCGCCCCTGTTGCTGGTAATCATCTTCTAAGATAAAAATATTCATATGGAAAAACCTCCTCTAATCACCAATGTCATTAAGTTAAGGTGTTCTTCAAGAAATTTATGCACGTTTTACAGAGTTTAACTTCTGTAGATGGATCACCATGAAAGTTAGTGATACAATGTCCAGCTTAGAAAACTACCAAATCTGCTTTTCTGATGCTGTTTATGCCTGTAAACAATT
>NZ_JBTGGE020000109.1:0-1127 GCF_054331515.2 Streptococcus sp. 10F2
TTCCCAACTGTATAAAGTATTGATGCTAATATTAAATAAAGCTGCTGTTTCTTTACGTGTATGTCCCTCTTTAACATATTCAAGGACACGTTTTCTAAAATCAATTCCGTATGCCATAAAAACAGCATATCATATACAGTTTATAATCTAAAAGAGTATACTTTCTGATTATGCAAAGTTTATCTTATCTTCAGTATGAAAAAGATTTCAATACCTTTGAATTGAGAAAATTAATCATTATTATTTATCTCATTCTCTTTATGGGGATGATCAAACAGTTAGATTCGCATTTAAAAGTAAAACTACAGGCAGAACTGAGTTTTCAACAGAATTTACATCAACGAAATTTAGAAAACTATAGCTTCCATATGGAGGAGATGTATCGTGAAGTTAGAGGATTCAGACATGATTACACAAATCTTTTGACTACCCTAAAAATGGGGATAGAGGCTGGAGATCTTGCTCAAATTGAGAGGGTCTATCATTCGGTTTTAAAGGATACTGAAAATCGTATGCGAGATTCTCATTTTGATTTTGGGCGATTGGTCAATATTCAGGAGCCTGCTCTTAAAAGTCTTCTGGCTGCAAAATTTTCGGAAGCTAGTGATAAGGGATTGGAGATGCATCTGGAAATTCCAGCTCCGATTCAACCTAGAGGGATGAAATTGGTAGATTTGATTACAGCAGTTTCAGTTTTGGTTGACAATGCCATTGATGAGTCCGTATCAGAAATCTCTATTGTTTTTTTTGAAAAAGAAAATAGTCAAGTTTTAATTGTTGAAAATTCCATTAAAGAAGAGGCGAAAGAATTGAAATCAATTTTTGATTTTGGCTATTCGACAAAAGGTGAAGAGAGAGGTATCGGTCTTTACAATGTACTTAAAATGATAGAGAAGTATCCCAATGTCACAATCGAAACCCAGAGTAGAAATTATAGATTTACTCAAATTCTGAATATCTTTTGAATAAAAACTAGAAGCTCAGACTGAACCGAGCTTCTAGTTTTTATTATGGCTTCAAGCCAGTTTTTCTCGAAGAGAAAAACAGAAAAACCACCAGCTATGCTGGTGGCTGACAAGGCTTTGAGCTTCCATTTCTTTTTCCTGATATAATCTAATTGTTCAGGT
>NZ_JBTGGE020000110.1:0-938 GCF_054331515.2 Streptococcus sp. 10F2
TCTTTTTACCTCTACCACCGTATTCTCCAGAATTAAATCCTATTGAAAAAAGCTGGGCTATTTTAAAAAAATCAGTTACAGAATTACTTCGTAAAATGGACTCTATAACTGATGCAATAACATACCATTTAAAAACTAAATGACTATAACATTACTCATACCACAATTCTTACTTCGGACTTTCTAGGAGGTACTCAACATGATTCAGAAAGTTGAACGATTGATTTCAGAAATTAACCGTATTCACAAAGAATATTCGATTGATTATTTTGAAACGGGCAAGGTCCAAAAGGTGAATCTCAAACATACATTTTCCAAGGTTCCAACTTCAGCAATTTTGGCTTATCGTTTAAATCTACATGAGTCCATTAATGATTACTTAATGAAAGCGAATCTTCAAGATATCGCCTATGTTTACCGTGTGAAAACCTCTGAAAGCATTCTTGATAAAATCAATCGCTTTTCTGAACGTAAGGAAGGCTACCCCGTTAACTCAATCTTGAATAATATTTTTGGTGCTCGGGTGATAGTAACGTCGGAGGAGATCACTCAGGTGATGGAACGCTTAGATGAGTGGAAAGATACCTTTGGTTTAAAAAATTGGTATCTCCGTGACAAGGACGGATATATCGGAATTCATGTTTATTTTAAAAATAAGAGTAATTTTTACTATCCTTGGGAACTTCAGATATGGGATGCCAAGGATGTCGATGGAAATATTCAAAGTCACAGGCTTTATAAGAGAGGGTTTGTTGATTTTAAAGGATAACAAAGAAAACAGAGGTCGGAAAAATACTTTCCCCCTCTGTTTTTTAGATTATAGTCATTTAGTTTTTAAATAGTATGTTATTGCATCAGTTATAGAGTCCATTTTACGAAGTAATTCTGTAACTGATTTTTTTAAAATAGCCCAGCTTTTTTCAATAGGATTTAATTCT
>NZ_JBTGGE020000111.1:0-931 GCF_054331515.2 Streptococcus sp. 10F2
CTTATGGCTGGATGGTATTTGATGATATTTTTGAAGAGTTACGGCTTCCCAATTTTATGAAGCAGCTAAAAACAAATGCCAAATTCGACTTGACAAAAGCATTAAAACTCCTTGTCTTCCAGCGAATTTTAAAACCAGACAGTAAGTTAGCGACTTTTGAATCTCAAGAAGATTTATTTGGAGATTGGGATATTAACTTGAACGCAGTTTATCGTCTACTTGATAAGTTAAACGATTTTAAGGAGGATATCCAACTTCATCTCCATCAAGAAATCAGCCGCCTAACCAATCGGGAAGGACGCCTTGTATTCTACGATGTGACTAACTATTATTTTGAAACCGACATTCCTGATGAGGAGGAAATTTCTGAAGATGGAGAGCTTCTTAAAGTTGGTTTGCGTAGACGAGGACCTAGTAAAGAACATCGACCTAAACCAATTGTTCAACTGGGGCTCTTTATGGACACAAATGGAATTCCCATTAGCTACAAGCTCTTTCGAGGAAATCAAACAGACCCTGTTACCTATCTCCCAGCAGTTGAGGAAGTAAAAAAACAATTCGGCATCGAGAGAATTGTCGTTGTGGCAGATAAGGCTATGAATAGTAAAACTAACATTTCAGTCATGTTAGAGCAAGGTGATGGTTGGCTCTTCTCTCAGAAACATCGAGGAAAAAGAGGTGCTCCAAAGGACATTCAGGAACGAATTCTGGATTCAGAAGGGTGGCACTTCAACACAGATGAAACCTTCGCTAAGAAATCCTATATTCGAGAGCGAAAACTAGGAACCGGAAAAGACTCTCCCGTCGTTGAGGAGAAAGTCTTGATCACTTGGAATGAAAAATATGCAAAGCGTGAACAAATTCGTAGAGAAGGGGCTCTTGAATACGCCAGTAGATTAACCAATGCGGAACTATTTCGTCAGACGAGTAA
>NZ_JBTGGE020000112.1:0-926 GCF_054331515.2 Streptococcus sp. 10F2
GAAAAGCTCACAAGCTTCTGTTCGAGTGTGCCCTTCCTGAACGAAAGACAGCACACGTTTTCTAAAATCAATGCTATATGTCATGGTTCTATTTTATCACGTATTATAAAGTGGAACAACTATATTTTGCAGCTGCGTAGAGCTCTGAGACCTTATTCCAGTTAACCACATTCCAGAAAGCCTTGATGTAGTCTGGACGAAGGTTACGATAGCTTACATAATAAGCATGCTCCCAAACGTCCAAGCCCAGAAGTGGTTCTTGACCATTGGATACTGGGTTATCTTGGTTAGCTGTCGAAACAACTTCCAATTTACCTTCTGCATTAAGAACCAACCATGCCCAGCCTGAACCAAAGCGGGTTGCTGCGGCAGCCGCAAAGGCTTCTTTGAAAGCATCCATAGAACCAAAGGTAGCTTCAATGTCTGCTGCTAATTCAGCAGATGGTGCTGTTTCCTCTGGTGTCATCATTTCCCAGAAAAGTGAGTGGTTGACATGACCACCACCATTATTAATAACTGCCTGACGGATATCAGCAGGGATAGAATCAACATCTTTCAACAAAGCAAGAATATCTGCTGTCACTTCAGGATGTTTTTCCAAAGCTGCATTCAAATTGTTCACGTAAGCTTGGTGGTGCTTATCGTGATGCAAATGCATCGTTTCCTCATCGATATGTGGAGCTAACGCATCATAGGCGTATGGCAATTCAGGG
The DNA here is from genome assembly GCF_054331515.2 of Streptococcus sp. 10F2. Classification (NCBI taxonomy): domain Bacteria; kingdom Bacillati; phylum Bacillota; class Bacilli; order Lactobacillales; family Streptococcaceae; genus Streptococcus; species Streptococcus sp. 10F2. Next base: position 714 of record NZ_JBTGGE020000112.1, read on the forward strand.
ACTGTATAAGTCATAATCCACCTCTTTCTTTTTTCCTTCTTCCATCATACTGCAAAAGCGCTGTCATTTCAATTTTTCTGCTTGAGGCCCACGACAAACGCATGAAGAAAACTCCCTATTGAAAATTTTCAGTAACCGATAAATATTCGTAAAAGCGTCCTCTTAAGCATATAATTAGCTTAGGAGGACGTTTTTATGGATGTTATGATTTCA
>NZ_JBTGGE020000113.1:0-920 GCF_054331515.2 Streptococcus sp. 10F2
ACGACCTCAAAAGAGGTCGCCTTTATTGAAAATTGGATAAACAACTATCCTAAAAAATGCTTGGGCTACAAGTCGCCGAAGGAATTTCTTCTGGGTGGCTAACTTGAACTTGAAATTTAGGATTCATTGGTTAGACCTCCTTTCGTCCAATATTATAACAAGTCTTCTTGAATTTTAATAGATGCTAATTCTGGATCGGTAACATGTGTATATTCGAAAACTTCCCTGAGAATTTTTAGGAAATCATTAGAATTAGAGATATTGCCGTAGGGTAGTGGATAGGCCTTGTAATGTGTTGCTTCATCTGCTTTTAGATAATACTCTTCGGCGGAGAAAAGATTTATTCTATTCCCAAAAATTTTTGTACCGTCAGCATTTTTGTGAAATTTGTTGTTTAAGTTAATACGGAAGAGGACATAATTGTGGAAATATTCTCTGAAATTAAAAACCTTATTATTGTCGCTGTAAAAGTAATCTAGGATGAAACGCGTTTGATTCATCCCAACAATATCGATGCTTCCTTGCTATTATTCGTTAAGGTAGCATTGTGGGCTTTGGCGATTGTTTTTAATAGTAGAATTAATTCCTCAGCTTGCTCATTTGTTAAAAGTAGTTCTTTCATTGTTATCACCTACTTTCATTATTCTAAAGAGATTTGATTCTGTCCTAAGTATAGCAAAAGCAAAGTAGAAAAGAAATTATTTACCAGTTGGCAAGTAATTTCTCTGAGTTTCAACTTTTACTATTTGAGGTCTTTATTGTTTCCTGTTTTTAGTCGCAGGAACTTGGGAAACATGGTATAATCCCGAGTTTATCAGTTTAAAAAAGATAAAGGATAGCAGACCCCTTGCGTACCAAGGGATTCGGCCATCCTTTTCGATTATTTTCTTGTAGTGTATGAATGCTTTGCGTAGTTTTTT
>NZ_JBTGGE020000114.1:0-905 GCF_054331515.2 Streptococcus sp. 10F2
TAAAACGACGAATATCACCAAGTTCACCAATAATACTGGTTGCAGTAGTTTTAGCGATTCCAGGTATGGAGAGGAGAATCTCATATTCTGGTAATGGTTCGGCTAGGGTCACCATCTCGTCTAGAATACTTTGTCTATGTTGTGTCAGACGAAGTAATTCTTTGGCATAGTAACGAGCTTCTTCTATCATGCAAGAATCTTTCTTGACTGCACAATAGGATTGATTGGCTAACTCTTGTAATTTGTCTACAAGATTCGCAATCCTTTGTTTTGAGCTTCGCTTTGAAGTGGAATTTTGGATTTTTTCAGCTATTTCTTCCGGTGATAAAGCCAAGATTTCGTACTTACTAGGGAACTCTAAGATTAGATTCCAGTATTGCTCACCACTCGGTGTTGATAAGATTCCTTCAATTTCAGGAAACGTTAGTTGTAGTACTTTATGCAAGCGATTCTTAGTTCGAACAATGTCCTCAGTCATATTTTGATAGAAACGGCTCAGATTTCGAAGTTCATTGTAAACCTCTTCTTGAATGTAAGTTGATTTACGATTGGAATTTACCTGAATGAGAGCCAACTTTTCTGCGTCAATTTTATCTGTTTTTCGGACACGTAAACCATCCATCTGTTTCTTTGATTCGAGTGGATTCAAACGAACGTAGGAATAATGGTTTTCCTCCAGAAAGGCTTGAAGTCTACGTGAATAAACTCCTGTAGCTTCGAAGATAATCTCAGGTGAAGAGACAGTTTTCAAATCCTTTAATAATTTTGAGAAACCAATTGCATCATTAGTGATACTATAGCTGATCGTTCTATTTGTATCAACGAAAACCGCGACTTCTGAACTCGCCTTACTGACATCAATGCCAAAAACAACTCTCATGATATTACCTCACTTTGTCTTGAAT
>NZ_JBTGGE020000115.1:0-895 GCF_054331515.2 Streptococcus sp. 10F2
CTCCAGAATTAAATCCTATTGAAAAAAGCTGGGCTATTTTAAAAAAATCAGTTACAGAATTACTTCGTAAAATGGACTCTATAACTGATGCAATAACATACTATTTAAAAACTAAATGACTATATTAGACAAAATTGGAGAGAGTTTATAAATTCTTACATCAGACCTAACACAGTCTATTCTCAGACTGCTTGAATCCACTACCGCACGATAAGTCAGACTTGAAATCTGCTATCAGCTTCACCGATAGGAAGCACCCACGGAGGACTTACACCTCAGATATCCGACATTCCCTTCGTACCATTGAAAAGACCTTGCCCAATGATTGGGCAAGGTCTTTTAAGATTTGTGACAATCTCCACATTCTATAGGATTAGAATGACTAATCTTCCTCACGACGCTTACGAGATTTCAAACCTACAGCTGCTAAGAGCATTGATACTCCAAGTGCTGCAAGTGCTGAAGAGGACTCCTCACCAGTTTCTGGAAGTTCTTCTGCTACAAAGCTTGGCTTCATAACTGGAGAATCCGGTACTGGAGCTGGTGTCGGCTCAGGCTTAGGTTCTGGCTTAGGCTCTGGATCCGGTGTTGGCTTAGGTTCAGGTTTTGGTTCTGGTCTAGGCTCTGGATCCGGTGTTGGCTTAGGCTCTGGTTTAGGATCAGGATCCTTCTCATAAGGGATTGGAGTGTCTACACCTGGGTTATTTGGATCCACAATTGGTGGTGGAATGTAACCCTTGGTTGGATCATTTGGATCAACTGGTTTCAATGGATTTCCATTTGGATCTTTCGGTGTATATCCTGGGATGTATGGCAACGGTGGATTGTCTTCTGGTACCAATGGTGTTTCATCATATGGTACTGGTGGACGGTCTCCTGGGTTGTCTACACCTGG
>NZ_JBTGGE020000116.1:0-881 GCF_054331515.2 Streptococcus sp. 10F2
AAACCACAGAAACCAGGAAGCTACTTGCCATACATTCCAGGTGTAGACAACCCAGGAGACCGTCCACCAGTACCATATGATGAAACACCATTGGTACCAGAAGACAATCCACCGTTGCCATACATTCCAGGTTATGAGCCAAAAGTTCCAGGAACCACAGAGCCGTTGAAACCAGTTGATCCAAATGATCCAACCAAGGGTTACATTCCACCACCAATTGTGGATCCAAACAACCCAGGTGTAGACACTCCAGTGCCGTATGAGCCAGTAAGCCCAACTCCTGAGAAACCACAGAAACCAGGAAGCTACTTGCCATACATCCCAGGTGTAGACAACCCAGGAGATCGTCCACCAGTACCATATGATGAAACACCATTGGTACCAGAAGACAATCCACCGTTGCCATACATCCCAGGCTATGAGCCAAAAGTTCCAGGAACCACAGAGCCGTTGAAACCAGTTGATCCAAATGATCCAACCAAGGGTTACATTCCACCACCAATTGTGGATCCAAACAACCCAGGTGTAGACACTCCAGTGCCGTATGAGCCAGTAAGCCCAACTCCTGAGAAACCACAGAAACCAGGAAGCTACTTGCCATACATTCCAGGTGTAGACAACCCAGGAGACCGTCCACCAGTACCATATGATGAAACACCATTGGTACCAGAAGACAATCCACCGTTGCCATACATTCCAGGTTATGAGCCAAAAGTTCCAGGAACCACAGAGCCGTTGAAACCAGTTGATCCAAATGATCCAACCAAGGGTTACATTCCACCACCAATTGTGGATCCAAATAACCCAGGTGTAGACACTCCAGTACCGTATGAGCCAGTAAGCCCAACTCCTGAGAAACCACAGAAACCAGGAAGCTACTT
>NZ_JBTGGE020000117.1:0-844 GCF_054331515.2 Streptococcus sp. 10F2
TGACTTACCCAGATGGATCTCAAGATAAGGTTCCAGTGACTGTTAAGGTTTCTGAAACTCCAACGCAAGCTGAAACCAATGAACCAACCCCGGCAGACCAAACGGTTAAGGTTGGTGAAACCCCATCAGCAGAGAAGTCCATCTCTAACTTGCCAGAGTTGCCAGCAGGCACAACAGTCTCCTTTGAAACTCCAGTGGATACAACAACAGCAGGCGACAAACCAGCTACTGTAGTTGTAACTTATCCAGATGGTTCAACAGATAAGATTCCAGTAACGGTTAAGGTTTCTGAAACTCCAACGCAAGCTGAAACCAATGAACCAACCCCGGCAGACCAAACGGTCAAGGTTGGTGAAACACCAACAGCAGAGAAGTCCATCTCTAACTTGCCATCTCTCCCAGAAGGCACAACAGTTTCCTTTGAAAGCCCAGTAGATACTAAGACAGCAGGCGATAAGTCAGCTACTGTAGTTGTGACTTATCCAGATGGTTCAACAGATAAGGTTCCAGTGACTGTTAAGGTTTCTGAAACTCCAACGCAAGCTGATAGTAATGAACCAACCCCGGCAGAACAGACGGTTAAGGTTGGTGAAACCCCATCAGCAGAGAAATCCATCTCTAACTTGCCAGAGTTACCAGCAGGAACGAAAGTATCCTTTGAAAGTCCAGTAGATACAACAACAGCAGGCGACAAACCAGCTACTGTAGTTGTGACTTACCCAGATGGATCTCAAGATAAGGTTCCAGTGACTGTTAAGGTTTCTGAAACTCCAACGCAAGCTGAAACCAATGAACCAACACCGGTAGAACAGACAGTTAAGGTTGGTGAAACACCATCAGCAGA
>NZ_JBTGGE020000118.1:0-825 GCF_054331515.2 Streptococcus sp. 10F2
TTAAAACATTAAATGAGGTCATTGATAAACTTCAAGAAGTTATTCAAAGTCTATCATCCACTCAGTTAAGATCCATTGTTCATAGAGAATGGACTTCTGCTATTTTTGATTTTAAATGAGTATAATTTTTTAGTGTAGTCATCATCCAGATTCTTAGGGATCCTTATGAGAGTGGTGAAGATCAGATAGCATAGTATGCTATCTGAGTTATAAAATAAAGAGAGCAGAGCTCTTTATAAAGCAGCCTTTATGATATGGCTAAATGATTCGATTTCCACAACAGATAAGGATTCTTTTCGAATTTGTTTAGTGCCATTCAATAGCTATAGAACTTGATAATTGAACACGGGAGAGCACGGTATAAGTGCTTTTCCTTTTTATATTCTGATTCACATAAATGCGTTTCTCTTGATGACTTTGATGAGGTTATTGGTTGTTTCCAAGGCAATGAGGGCAAAGAGTAGTCTCATTTAGCTCGAAGCACCTGAAAGTTTTTTTCTTTGAAAGTGAAAAGAATTTTGATGTTTCTATTTGTTAGAGCAAGCAATTCTGTGGTATTTTTAATAAGTCTCATATGATTTTCCTAGTGTTAGTTTGGTCGCTTCACATGATAGGTCATATGGGATTTTTTTCGTACCCAAAAAGCTCTATAACTTCTATTTTGGATTTTCACACCCATTATAGAAATTATAGAGCCATTTTTTATAGTCATTTAGTTTTTAAATAGTATGTTATTGCATCAGTTATAGAGTCCATTTTACGAAGTAATTCTGTAACTGATTTTTTTAAAATAGCCCAGCTTTTTTCAATAGGATTTAATTCTGG
>NZ_JBTGGE020000119.1:0-758 GCF_054331515.2 Streptococcus sp. 10F2
TCTTCCTACCTTTACCACCCTATTCTCCTGAACTAAATCCGATTGAAAAAGCATGGGCTAACCTTAAGAAGAAAGTCATAGAGTTACTACCCAAATATAACTCGGTGATAGAATGTCTAAACAATTTTTTTAAAGTGAAACAACTATATTTGAGAGCTTATGGCTTTTGAAAAATTATACATGCTTAAATGCGCGAATATTTCCTGATAAATGCCTTCCATTTTCTTTGAATGAAAATTTATCAAGCCCAAGCTATATTTAAGATCCCTAAACGAAGTTTCTATGCCCCAACGATCGGCATAGAGGCTTTTTAATTTTTTTACCGTGTAGTCTGTATTTGTTACTAAAGTTTCGTAATGCCCCTCTTCAATTTCGAGACGTACAATTCTAAATGCAAGATTGTAGTATTCCGGTGGGCTATTTCTATCCCAGGAGGTTGAAAGGTAATCAAATCTTTGATTAGAGGGGATGAATTTGAAATGGTTTCTAGCTTTGAATTGTAGAAAGGTTTCCTTGGTCTGTCTTCTTGTTAGAGATAGTTTGATAGGTATATCGTAGGTATCTGTTACAGGAAGCTCTAAACTTCGCTTCATGCTAGTCGCTCCATCTTTAATCCGAATAAGATACTCCCACTTATGTTCCTGAAAATGAGCCATTAGATTATAGGATTCATAGCCCCTATCAGCTATGACTAAAGCTTTATCAAAAGGTGATCGTTCCATCATCTCAATGAGTGCTTGTCGTTCATCACTATTTCT
>NZ_JBTGGE020000120.1:0-740 GCF_054331515.2 Streptococcus sp. 10F2
TTTTTCGTAGTTGCTTCTTTACTTGATTTGGCATTCTATCCACCTCCTTTAGCCTAAGTATAGCAAAAAAAGGATTTCGAAAGCTCATAAATCGAGCTTTCGAAATCCTTAACTTAATGACATTGCGGATTAATCCGACCATTTTTTCATCGCTTCTAAAAAATCTGTTACATCCATGTCCACTCTTTTGACATCAATCGGATCCCAAAATCCATCCGTTCGATAGCGAGGAATTAAGTGAATATGAAAATGTGTCTCAGGATCCATCACACCATCATTATAGACCACAGAAACACCGTCTACTGCTGTTTTTTCACGAAAAACCTTCGTCAAATAAGCTTGTAAATCTACAAGTTCATGGCGCATTTTTTCAGGTAATTGCTCCAAAGATTCAAAATGTTCTTTAGAAATCACAAGTAAATGTCCTAATTGAATAGGATTAATATCCCAAACCATTTTGAAATATTTAGATTGGAAAAGGATGTTCTCTTCTTTGATTCCCTTACAAAAAACACAGGCCATCCATTACTCCTTTCTGATTTGTAATCATTCTCTTAAGAATGATTACAAATCTAGTAAAAAAATTTGCTCCCTAAATAAAGAGCAAATTTTTTCCAATTATAGTTGTTTCACTTTAAAAAACATTGTTTAGACATTCTATCACCGAGTTATATTTGGGTAGTAACTCTATGACTTTCTTCTTAAGGTTAGCCCATGCTTTTTCAATCGGATTTAGTTCA
>NZ_JBTGGE020000121.1:0-717 GCF_054331515.2 Streptococcus sp. 10F2
CGAAAAAGTATTGCTGCTGTGATAGAGCGAGAGCGAGGAAGTTTGATCCATAACCCATCTGATTTTTCTCGTAATCGGGAACTATCTCTCAATAAAACGGTGAATTTAATCCTTGGTATGTCCGGGAAATCCATTTCTAAAGAATTGTTAGATGCAGATATTTGGATCACGGAATCTGCTTTTGTACAAGCTCGCTACAAAATCAAATCAAACGCTTTCTATAAAGTATTCAAAGAATTCACCTCAAAAATTCCTATAGATGATTCGATACCTATTCTAGCTGCAGATGGAAGTGACGTGAATATTCCTAGAAATCCAGCAGATGAGGGAACCTCTTTTCAAGTTGGTGTAGGAAATAAGCCGTATAACCTGATTCATCTGAACGCATTTTATGATCTAAACACAGGCATTTATACCGATGTCATAGTACAAGATAAAAGGGAGGCAGACGAGCGACAAGCGGTTATTGAAATGATGGAGGTCTCTCCCTTTTGAAACAGCTCTTGTAGTTATGGATAGGGGGTATGAAAGTTACAACCTTATGGCACATTTTGAGGAAAAAGGTTGGCAATATATTATCCGTGTTAAGAGCGGCAAGGAGTCTTTTGCCTCAAGGTTTCATTTACCTGATACTTCGATTGAAAAAATGGTTACTATTAAATTGTCTAGGAATCAAACAAACAAGTTGAAGAATCTCTATAAACATGATTCAGAACA
>NZ_JBTGGE020000122.1:0-693 GCF_054331515.2 Streptococcus sp. 10F2
CGAGGACTGGTCAGCTGTCTAGACTACTACTTAAAACGACATGCGTTAAAAGTTAACTGAACCGCCGTGTGCCGAACGGCACGCACGGTGGTGTGAGAGGGACTATCAATTAGTCCCTACTCGATTTATAGGAGCGATAATTAGAGGCTTTACGATTCTACTCAAAAAATTTTGGGTACGCGAAAAAGCCCTAAAATCAGCCTGTATCAAAGTAAGTTCCAGTATGCTAGAATTTCGAGTGAGATTTTTTCTTGCTTGAAATACCTGCGACTATTGAAGTCCCCTTCATCCCTCCCTATAACCCAGAGATGAATCCCCATTGAACAGGTTTAGGCTGAAATCCACAAACGTGGATTTCATTTTCAACATTGAAGTCAGTCATCGATCAGCTTCAAGAAGTTATTCAAGAGTTAAGCAAAAGGATCTCAAAAGTATTATCCATAGAAAATAGATTTATTCAAATTTTGAAATAGAAATCAAAGATATTTCTGGAACTTACTTTGAAAAAATTTTTTGAAAGTTCTAAAATGAAGTTAGCCACCCCACCTTATTAGAAATTTAAGTACTCTAACTTTTTGATGTCGATTCCTTATTTCATTTGATAGCAGGTTTGGAGCTGTTAGGCTAACTAGCCAAGGCTAATCGTAGCCTTGGTTTAGCCTATAGAACAGCTTCAAAAGTTCCTGTTGTCAA
>NZ_JBTGGE020000123.1:0-669 GCF_054331515.2 Streptococcus sp. 10F2
AGTTTATACTTCTTGCCTTCTGGAGTTTGGATGATTTCTGGTTTATTGTCAGTAGTTGTGTAGTCCTCACCTACTGGCTTATCTGTTTCGTCGTTTACAGAATCCTTGATAGTGTTGCCTTCTGTATCCTTGTAGTGAACCACAACGGATCCTTTTGGCTCTTCTTTCAAGACATATTGATAAACAACAGTCTGTTCTCCCTCTGTAACCTTACCGGTTTCTGGGGCATCGCCTTGAGAGTCACGTACAGGTTTGGTAGCTGAAAGAACGTAGGTCTTGCCATCTTTGACGATCTCAGTTGGTTTTGTTGCTGTATAGACTTCACCTACTGGGCTGTCGGCTGGCTTCACAACAGCTGGAGCTTGAAGTTCTGTTTCTGTCCCCTCAATTACGTAGCGGGCATTAACTGCTCCACCGACTTGTTGGTAGACATAGGTTACTTCTTTCGTTCCTTCGACAATCTTACCGGTTTCTTCTCCTTGAGTCCGGTCTGGCACTAGTTTATACTTCTTGCCTTCTGGAGTTTGGATGATTTCTGGTTTATTGTCAGTAGTTGTGTAGTCCTCACCTACTGGCTTATCTGTTTCGTCGTTTACAGAATCCTTGATAGTGTTGCCTTCTGTATCCTTGTAGTGAACCACAACGGATCCTTTTGGCTCTTCTTTCAAG
>NZ_JBTGGE020000124.1:0-649 GCF_054331515.2 Streptococcus sp. 10F2
TTTTAAAACATTAAATGAGGTCATTGATAAACTTCAAGAAGTTATTCAAAGTCTATCATCCACTCAGTTAAGATCCATTGTTCACAGAGAATGGACTTCTGCTATTTTTGATTTTAAATGAGTATGAGAATTACAAATCTAAGTGGAGTGCATAAAAAATCAGCCATACGAAATGTACGACTGATTTCTGTTATGCACTTCATCTTTGTATATTTTACCTGTCTACTTGACAGGGGGCGTATCAATCTAGGGACTTCTAGCTCTTTTTACTCTTGGGATTGCCTTGTTTGTTACTTGGCAATTTCAAAATACAACTATTAATGGGGATGGTCATGCTTTATCTGAAGAAGAGCAGATTCAAGTTGCCTAATAAATTAGTAGAGTCTATGAAAGTGAACCAAAACTGAGGAATAGGAAGTAGTAAAAAGGTACAGTTCAAAAATTGAGAACGGTACCTTTTTAGTGTCAAAAATGGGAGTAACAACTGTCCCAAAAAGCTTGGGATGTAAGTTTCCAAAGATGTTTTATACTCTTTTAGATTATAAACTGTATATGATATACTATTTTTATGGCATACGGAATTGATTTTAGAAAACGTGTCCTTGAATATGTTAAAGAGGGACATACACGTAAAGAAACAGCAGCTTTA
>NZ_JBTGGE020000125.1:0-648 GCF_054331515.2 Streptococcus sp. 10F2
AAAGGAAACTGTTGTTCCTGCTGGCAACTCTGGCAAGTTAGAGATTGATTTCTCTGCTGATGGTGTTTCACCAACCTTAACTGTCTGTTCTACCGGTGTTGGTTCATTGGTTTCAGCTTGCGTTGAAGCCTCTTCAACCTTAACAGTCACTGGAACCTTATCTTGAGATCCATCTGGATAAGTCACAACGACTACCGCTGGCTTATCGCCTGCTGTTGTTGTATCCACTGGAGTTTCAAAGGAAACTGTTGTTCCTGCTGGCAACTCTGGCAAGTTAGAGATTGATTTCTCTGCTGATGGTGTTTCACCAACTTTGACCGTTTGGTCTGTCGGGGTTGGTTCATTACTATCAGCTTGCGTTGGAGTTTCAGAAACCTTAACAGTCACTGGAACCTTATCTTGAGATCCATCTGGATAAGTCACAACGACTACCGCTGGCTTATCGCCTGCTGTCTCAGTATCTACTGGAGTTTCAAAGGAGACTGTTGTGCCTGCTGGCAACTCTGGCAAGTTAGAGATGGATTTCTCTGCTGTTGGTGTTTCACCAACCTTGACCGTTTGGTCTGCCGGGGTTGGTTCATTGGTTTCAGCTTGCGTTGGAGTTTCAGAAACCTTAACCGTTACTGGAATCTTATCTGTTGAACCATC
>NZ_JBTGGE020000126.1:0-635 GCF_054331515.2 Streptococcus sp. 10F2
GGAGTGTCTACACCTGGGTTATTTGGATCCACAATTGGTGGTGGAATGTAACCCTTGGTTGGATCTTCTGGATCAACTGGTTTCAACGGCTCTGTTGTTCCTGGAACTTTTGGCTCATAGCCTGGAATGTATGGCAACGGTGGGTTGTCACTTGGTTCCTCTGGAGTCTCGTCATATGGTACCGGTGGTTCATCTGTTCCTGGTTTGTTTGGATCATAGCCCCCACCTGGTGTTTCTGGGATGTATGGAATGTACTTACCAAGTTCCTTATAGACATAAGTTACGTTTGTTGTACCTTCTACAACCTTACCAGTTTCTTGATCACCAGCTTGAACCTTACTGAAGATATAGCGTTTACCATCTTTCTCGATGATCTTCGGCTTGTTATCTGTTGTGTCATACGGTGTATCTACATCACTTTCTGGTGTGTCTTCCACATCCGCAGCGATTGTTTCACCAGCTTCGTTCACATAGTGAACCACAACATTACCCTTCTTCACTTCTGGAACAGGCTCTTCTTTCAAGACATATTGATAAACAACAGTCTGTTCTCCCTCTGTAACCTTACCGGTTTCTGGGGCATCGCCTTGAGAGTCACGTACAGGTTTGGTAGCTGAAAGAACGTAGGTCTTGCC
>NZ_JBTGGE020000127.1:0-625 GCF_054331515.2 Streptococcus sp. 10F2
TAACCATCTGCGTATGAGCCTATTCTGGTTTTCATTGGTACCTCTTTCCCAAGATGAATACGGATGTGCGTAATAGATATGCTCTGCTGGAAATACTTCCGATAGTCGATTAAATTCTTTTCCATTATCAGCAGTAATTGAAAGTATCTGGTGCTGCTCAATGATCTCAATCAAACTTCTATTTACGGAAAGGGCAGTTTTATCAGGGATAAGCCTTATAATCTCATGTCTGCTCCGTCTGTCAGTCATTACTAATAAACACTCACTCTTCTCTTTGGTCAAAATAACCGTATCAATCTCATAGTGACCATTTTGTTCTCGAAGATTAATCTCATCCGGACGATTATCAATAGAGTTTCCAGCAGGTTTAAACTTAGAGCTAGCTTGCTTCCTAGTAGCTTTTCTTTTCCTAGCGTAAAGCAAATCATTTGAAGTCAAACCGAGCTGTCCATTGTGATACCAATAGTAGATAGTTTGCATCGCAGCTTTGATTTTCTTAGCCTTAACCATCATTTCAGGAGAATATTTCTGCCTGTGATAGTGAAGAATTTGCTCTTTCATTTCCTTGGTTAGGATGAGTTTTTTCACTGAGCGTTTGCGATTTTTCTCATAGTTTTCTTGAGCA
>NZ_JBTGGE020000128.1:0-623 GCF_054331515.2 Streptococcus sp. 10F2
ATAAAACGGTGAATCTAATCCTTGGTATGTCCGGGAAATCTATTTCTAAAGAATTGTTAGATGCAGATATTTGGATCACGGAATCTGCTTTTGTACAAGCCCGCTATAAAATCAAATCAAGCACTTTCTATAAAGTATTCAAAGAATTCACCTCAAAAATTCCTGGACATAATCCTATCCCTATTCTAGCTGCAGATGGAAGTGACGTGAATATTCCTAGAAATCCCAAAGATAAGGGAACTTCTTTTCAAGCTGGTGAGGGAAATAAGTCGTATAACCTGATTCATCTTAATGCATTCTATGACCTAAATACAGGTATTTATACTGATGTCATCGTGCAAGATAAAAGGAAGGCAGATGAGCGACAGGCGGTCATTGATATGATGGAGGTGTCTCCCTTTTGAAACAGCTCTGGTAATCATGGATAGGGGATATGAGAGTTATAACCTTATGGCACATTTTGAGCAAAAAGGATGGAAATATATTATCCGTGTCCAGAATGGTCTGGAATCTTTTGCATCAAGGTTTCATTTACCAGATACCTCAATTGAAAAAGAAGTTGCCATCAAATTGTCTAGGAATCAAACAAAACAGATGAAAAATCTTTATAAACAGTCTCCAAA
>NZ_JBTGGE020000129.1:0-621 GCF_054331515.2 Streptococcus sp. 10F2
TAAAACATCGAATCAGATTAACGCCTTTATTGGCATTGATCTAAGACATTATGAATCTGGGGACTATCTGGCTAGAGAACACATTACAAAACGTGGAAATCCTTATGCCCGCAAAATTCTCTTCAAGTGTATTCATAATATCGCTTCAGCTAGTCGTACTAAACCATGTCATATTGCAGATTTTTATGAGAAAAGAAAAAGACAATCGCCAAAGGGTTCTACGAAACCACATGCGATTGCCTCCATGCATCGGCTAATACGGACGATACATTACCTCATAACGCATAATAAGCTTTACGACTACAAGATTGCAAAAAGTCAGTAAAGAAACTTATGCCATACCATTGTAGCACCTTGCGAAAAAAATGGAAAGTCAGGGTGCTGTTTCAGTGTGCTCTTTTTTAATCCGTTCGCTCAATTTGAGGAATAAAATTTCTACAAAAATGCCTGTGAGCTAGCCAATTATAAGAGAAGAGGGATTCAGCGTAAAGGCACGCTAACGCTCAAGGCCTTGACACCAAATCCCCTTCTCTTAGCTTTACAACTAGGCTCAACAGGCACCACTCTGCCAAATAAATTGGCCCATTTTTAGAGAAGTTGGTTGACAAATGGTAGAAAATT
>NZ_JBTGGE020000130.1:0-619 GCF_054331515.2 Streptococcus sp. 10F2
TCTCCAGAATTAAATCCTATTGAAAAAAGCTGGGCTATTTTAAAAAAATCAGTTACAGAATTACTTCGTAAAATGGACTCTATAACTGATGCGATAACATACTATTTAAAAACTAAATGACTATATCTTAACGGAGAAAAAGTTCTGGACAATCTTTTATCGTTACAAAATAAAACGATCATTTTCCTAGCTCATCGACTCACAGTTTCTGAGAGGACACCAAAAATTGTTGTCTTAGAAAATGGAAAGATTGTTGAGTCAGGATCTCATCAGTCCCTAATGCAACTTAAGAGATACTATTATGAACTATCTAATAAGTAATCCATATCTAAATAGTAATGTTCAAGGAGGACACAAAATGCCAAACATAGTTTCCAATCCACAAATTAAAAATTAAAAAAATCAGAATTAATGTTAGTCATAGGAGGAGACTGGCCATCTACATTCCATAGTCTATTTAAATCATATGGAGGCAAATTTGCTCTCGGTAAACCAAAGTCAAAACCACCCGTGAAAACGGGTGGCTTGTACACCGGCTATAAGCCGGTTCTCTCTAGCGACGCCTAAAGGCGTTCGCTGAACTTCGTTCAGGTTAGTGCTATAATTACTTGACTACTGC
>NZ_JBTGGE020000131.1:0-619 GCF_054331515.2 Streptococcus sp. 10F2
ATTGTTTAGACATTCTATCACCGAGTTATATTTGGGTAGTAACTCTATGACTTTCTTCTTAAGGTTAGCCCATGCTTTTTCAATCGGATTTAGTTCAGGAGAATAGGGTGGTAAAGGTAGGAAGAAATGATGATTTGCGATACAAAGCTCATCTAATTGTGCTTTTGGATGGAAGGTAGCGTTGTCCATAATCACTATGTGAGGTCTATCTAAAGCCGGCAATAACTGACTTTCAAACCATTTGACAAAGAAGTGACTGGTCATACTTTGTTTGTAAATCATGGGGGCTAGAAACTTACCATTGACTTGCCCAGCCACAACAGAAATACGCTCAAAGCGTCTACCACTGACCTTACCGTAGACTTTATCCCCTCGTTTGGCTCTTCCCTTTTTCCGATAGAGGTAGGTGTCAATCCCTGTCTCGTCAATATAAACAATAGGGAGACCAACGAGAACAGCTAAAACGGCAAGAAAACATCGAACCTTTTCTGGACTCTGTTCACGATACCTTGTTGTCTTTTTTTAAAGTTATATTGTATTTCCTTAGTGCTTTCCAAACTGCATTAATCGCACAGGAAAAGTGCTCTGCGATTTCTCGCAGATAGGCATCTGGATGTTG
>NZ_JBTGGE020000132.1:0-611 GCF_054331515.2 Streptococcus sp. 10F2
ATCCAAATGATCCAACCAAGGGTTACATTCCACCACCAATTGTGGATCCAAACAACCCAGGTGTAGACACTCCAGTGCCGTATGAGCCAGTAAGCCCAACTCCTGAGAAACCACAGAAACCAGGAGGCTACTTGCCATACATTCCAGGTGTAGACAACCCAGGAGATCGTCCACCAGTACCATATGATGAAACACCATTGATACCAGAAGACAATCCACCGTTGCCATACATCCCAGGCTATGAGCCAAAAGTTCCAGGAACCACAGAGCCGTTGAAACCAGTTGATCCAGAAGATCCAACCAAGGGTTACATTCCACCACCAATTGTGGATCCAAACAACCCAGGTGTAGACACTCCAGTGCCGTATGAGCCAGTAAGCCCAACTCCTGAGAAACCACAGAAACCAGGAGGCTACTTGCCATACATTCCAGGTGTAGACAACCCAGGAGATCGTCCACCAGTACCATATGATGAAACACCATTGATACCAGAAGACAATCCACCGTTGCCATACATCCCAGGCTATGAGCCAAAAGTTCCAGGAACCACAGAGCCGTTGAAACCAGTTGATCCAAATGATCCAACCAAGGGTTACATTCCACCACCAATT
>NZ_JBTGGE020000133.1:0-579 GCF_054331515.2 Streptococcus sp. 10F2
TGTAAGTTTTCAACTGAGAAGAAGTGAGCTTGTTTTTTAGAAATTGTTTGCAGGCATAAACAGCATCAGAAAAGCAGATTTGGTAGTTTTCTAAGCTGGACATGGTATCATTAATTTTCATTGTGGTCCATCTACAGAAGTTAAACTCTGTAAAACGTGCATAAATTTCCTGAAGAACACCCTCCTTCTTCTTTGCATGAAAATTAACGAGGCCTATACTATATTTTAGGTCTCTAAAACTTGGCTCTATGCCCCATCTACGGGCATAGAGTTTTTTAAGTACGACGGGCATGTCGTACATCTGAGGTGCAAGTCCTCTGTGGGCACCTGCTACCGGTGAACTCAATAGCGACTCCCAAGCCTGACTATCGTGAGGTAGCGGGGAGAGGAAGGGATAGCGAAATCGTGGCTCTACGAACAGAAACGTGATATCAAGGCGTATATGGGGGATAAGGGGGGCTTAAAACTCTAAAGTCCAAGAAGGTAGTCGTAACCTATATGCGTAAATCACGAGAGTAAACGAGGAAAGATGTACGGCTTATCCCGTGAGGTCTTGTCGAGGCAATAGCCTAGTAACAA
>NZ_JBTGGE020000134.1:0-557 GCF_054331515.2 Streptococcus sp. 10F2
AAATACGACGTTAAGCGCCAAATTTAAGCACGACTTAACAAGACACCTCTACTTTAACATAAAGAAAAAGTAGTGAGAAAATCTTCCGTCGAAGATTCCCTCACTACTAATCTTAGTATGTTTGATTAGATTAGTTTTGAAGAATTCATTAAATCAATTTGTTGATTATGATCCACCTGGAATTTTGGAATCTACGGTTGTAAAAATGACTTTTCTGAAAAGAAAGGTCGTTTTTTCATAGAAATAAAACATAATCCTAAATTTCAAGTTCAAGTTAGCCACCCAGAAGAAATTCCTTCGGCGACTTGTAGCCCAAGCATTTTTTAGGATAGTTGTTTATCCAATTTTCAATAAAGGCGACCTCTTTTGAGGTCAATGTCATTAAGTTAAGACCTAGAATTTAAAATAAGACCACATTTGAAAGCTCATAATTCCACGACAAACGCATGAAGAAAACTCCCTATTGAAAATTTTCAGTAACCGATAAATATTCGTAAAAGCGTCCTCTTAAGCATATAATTAGCTTAGGAGGACGTTTTTATGGATGTTATGATTTC
>NZ_JBTGGE020000135.1:0-532 GCF_054331515.2 Streptococcus sp. 10F2
CCTGGATCTACTGGAGTCATACCTGGTACATATGGAATAGCTGGTTGACTTGGATCAGTAGGAGGAACAATTTGACTTGGATTTGTTGGATCTGTTACATATGGTACTTCTGTCCATGGATTCTCTGGAGTAACTCCTGGAGGGAACTCTGGAACATAGTTACCAACTGGAACATAAACAACTGCATCAACATAGTCATCATCAGTTGCTTTCACACCTGTATGAGCTCCTGCTTCTACTTGGCTAGGATCTTTCAAGATGTAACCTGGAACTACTGGTGATTTTTTGTTTTCGAAGCTATCACCTGCTGTTGGTGTCCACTCACCTAGAGTAATTTCACCTGTAGCTAAGTTAATGGTTCCTGTACGTGTAAATCCTAGGTTATCAACTACTTCTTCCGCAATAACCTTACCAGATTCATCCACATAACGAACTGTACGCTTCACATTTTCTGTTAACGTTTGGATCGCTGGATCTGTTGGGTTTGGATAGTTTGGAGTTGTTGGATCTGTTGGATCTGGATTCTTAGGTA
>NZ_JBTGGE020000136.1:0-524 GCF_054331515.2 Streptococcus sp. 10F2
GAAAGCCATAGCTATAGTCTGAAAAATGAGTTTCAAAGATTGGACTTAAAACCTGTACAATGGCCTGTTGAATGATTCTATCCATCATGCTTGGAATACCTAGCTGACGAACACCTCCATTGGGCTTCGGGATTTCCACCCGCAATACTGGTTGAGGTTTATACTTTCTTTCCAATATCTGCTTTTTCGTTTCTCGCCAGTGCTCTCTCAGATAATCATCAATCGTATCAACTGTGACACCATCAATACCTGCAGAACCTTTATTGGCTTTAACCTGCTTATAGGCTTCAAGAAGATTGTCTCTTGATAATATCTGGTCTAGTAATTTAGACATGTGCGTATTCCTTTCTTGTTTCGCTATCTGTAGGACATCTTAAATTGATGAACCTTCCTCTAGTCAATACGTGACTGCCTCCAGTTCTATCAGACACTTAGCCTTACAGATACAAGTGAAGTAGGTATACTTCGGTTAACTGTTCACCCCTTCGCTCCACTTCCATTACAGAAGTTTCTTCACTACTATG
>NZ_JBTGGE020000137.1:0-516 GCF_054331515.2 Streptococcus sp. 10F2
ACTGTCTGTTCTGCCGGGGTTGGTTCATTGGTTTCAGCTTGCGTTGAAGCCTCTTCAACCTTAACAGTCACAGTAACCTTATCTTGAGATCCATCTGGATAAGTCACAACTACAGTAGCTGGTTTATCGCCTGCTGTTGTTGTATCCACTGGACTTTCAAAGGATACTTTCGTTCCTGCTGGTAACTCTGGCAAGTTAGAGATGGACTTCTCTGCTGATGGGGTTTCACCAACTTTGACTGTCTGTTCTACCGGGGTTGGTTCATTGGTTTCAGCTTGCGTTGAAGCCTCTTCAACCTTAACAGTCACTGGAACCTTATCTTGAGATCCATCTGGATAAGTCACAACTACAGTAGCTGGTTTATCGCCTGCTGTTGTTGTATCCACTGGACTTTCAAAGGAAACTGTTGTTCCTGCTGGCAACTCTGGCAAGTTAGAGATGGATTTCTCTGCTGTTGGGGTTTCACCAACCTTAACCGTTTGGTCTGCCGGGGTTGGTTCATTGGTTTCAGCTTGC
>NZ_JBTGGE020000138.1:0-515 GCF_054331515.2 Streptococcus sp. 10F2
GGCAAGGAGTCTTTTGCCTCAAGGTTTCATTTACCTGATACTTCGATTGAAAAAATGGTTACTATTAAATTGTCTAGGAATCAAACAAACAAGTTGAAGAATCTCTATAAACATGATTCAGAACATTATCGATTTGTACCACATAGTGATAGATTTGATTTCCTACCGGACTCTATCAATTATGGAAGTAATCCTAAACTTTATGAACTAAATTTTCGGATTTTAAAGATTCCGATAGGGGAAGGAAAATATGAGGTCCTCGTTACAAATTCAGACTTGCCTTTTGAGGAGATTAAAAAACTCTACGCCCGTAGATGGGGCATAGAGACAAGTTTTAGAGACCTAAAGTATAGTATAGGCCTCGTTAATTTTCATGCAAAGAAGAAGGAGGGTGTTCTTCAGGAAATTTATGCACGTTTTACAGAGTTTAACTTCTGTAGATGGATCACAATGAAAATTAATGATACCATGTCCAGCTTAGAAAATTATCAAATCTGCTTTTCTGATGCTGTTTA
>NZ_JBTGGE020000139.1:0-510 GCF_054331515.2 Streptococcus sp. 10F2
TAAAGCTGCTGTTTCTTTACGTGTATGTCCCTCTTTAACATATTCAAGGACCCGCTTTCTAAAATCAATTCCGTATGCCATAAAAACAGTATATCATATACAGTTTATAATCTAAAAGAGTATATCAAGTCCGTTTGTTGCTTCATCGAGAATGAGTACAGGAGCCTTGTAAATGCTAGCGGTAATACTTGAGTGGTAGAGAGGCAATCAGAGTTCTTGACTTAATCTAGATTCTTGTTGCTTTTTTATGTAGTATAGAGGTGGTTCCTTAGGGATTCCTTATGGTTTGAAATGTTGCTTGCTTGTTTACAGAAATTATATATATATTTGTCTAAAAAGAAATTCTTTACAGAATATAGAGTAAATGGTACTATTGAAGAGACTCTAGAATTGCCAGCTTAGGCTCCAATTTTATATTGCATCACCAATCAATGGATAGAAGGAGAGTATATTACACATATGAAGAAATATACGTTTAACCGTCAGGTTCAGCGCTTCTCGCTTCGGAAG
>NZ_JBTGGE020000140.1:0-505 GCF_054331515.2 Streptococcus sp. 10F2
TTAAAAAAGGTCATAAAAACCTTTATTTGGCATGCACAAAAAGACCACTTTCGAAAGTCAGATATCAATTTGAACTTCCAAAGTGGTCTTATTTTAGATTCTAAGTCTTAACTTAATGACATTGATCATTTTTTATGGTTTATTACCCGTTACCCTGCATAATATTTTTTATAGGTCTATCGCATTCTTCATACTTCCCTTTTTTGGAATTGGAGATGGTGTAATACGAGATGATTTAATTTTTACTCTGCTACAGGTCTTATCTGCGTCAATAGTTATAGCATTTATTCAGTGGCTAGATTATGATTTTCGAATTTTAAATGAAAGAAAGCTAGAATCTGATGACAGAATAATCATAATTTTTTTAAACTGGGCTATGGGATTATATAGTCATTTAGTTTTTAAATAGTATGTTATTGCATCAGTTATAGAGTCCATTTTACGAAGTAATTCTGTAACTGATTTTTTTAAAATAGCCCAGCTTTTTTCAATAGGATTTAATTCT